>DATMTC010000334.1:0-10844 GCA_035565115.1 Microbacteriaceae bacterium
GCGGGCCTTCATGTGGGTTGAATGCGTTTCTCATATCGCAGTATCCTTTCGTATCGCTCACCACATGTGAGCTATCGCAGTTGTTCTGCGATACGTAAACGATATATCGCTACATATCGTGTTGTCAAGCCGAGTGCTCCCGTGTGGTCATTCTCAGCGTCGTGGAGCGACCACAAGGGAGTAGTCGGCGAGGTGCCATGTGCCCAGGCGCTGTGCGCCGTGGTGCCGCCCCCGGTGGTCGAGTAGCGAGCGCCAGCGAGCGTATCGAGACCTCGCGAGCGACCTTGGGTCCGTGCGGCAGAACGGGTTGCGATGTTTCGATACGCGGCTCGCTGCGCGAGCAGCTACTCGACCGCCGAGCATTCGTGACCCCCGGCGGCGTTCAGCGCCTCAATGGCTCGATACGCTCGGTACATGGATCTTGTCTGGGGCGAATACATTCCGAATTGGATCGCGGCAGTCTCGACGGCATTAGCGCTGCTTGCGGCCGGAGTCGCAGCGTACTTCGCGTGGAGAGCCCTTCGCGCGGAAAACGAGAGAGAAGCTCGACGAAACGCCGTCGGGCTGAGCGCATGGTGGGTCAAGGGCGACGTTGATGGTGAAGAAGTCTGGGGCATCATGATCTGCAACGACGCGGTCGCTGTGTTCCACGACATCATGATTCAAGCGGTCGGGAACAGTCATAAGAAGGCTGGGCGCACTATTGACTTCCGTACGCTGCCGCCCGGACACTTCTTCGTTCAATCGATGCCGTACACGTCGGACCGTCCGTGGGGACCCAAGATCAGTTTGAAAGATGACGCGGCATTCGTTCCTTTGACGGACGCCGACTCGCGCCGTGTCGAAGCGATCCACTTCACGGATACGGCAGCGCGTTCGTGGACATGGTCGCACTCGAACGGGCTGACAGCGCGCTGACGGTTCATGTTCTTCGGCCATCGACGCTGCCGTTCGTCGGCTGGCAACGGCGTTGGTTAGGACGCTGCAGCCACCTCAAGGTGATCGCCCAGACCGCTCGACAACTCATCCATCGTGATGTCGAGGGCCGAACAGATCCGCAGAACCGTGAAGAACTCGGGGGATGGGCTGCGCCCGGTCTCGATCTTGCGCAACGTCTCAACAGATACAGAGGCGCGCGCAGCAATCTCAACCATTGTGCGCGCACCGCGGGCAGCCCTCAGGGCAGCCCCGAGATCACGACCTCGGTTGATCTCGGCGGGAGTGAGGGGAATGCGGACCATGACACCAATGATAGTACCGGTATAGTAATACCAGTGCCGGAATCGACGACACGCATGAACGAGGAAGGGCGCACGATGATCGAACTGCGCACAATGAGCGAGATCGATGAGATGAGGGCAGCGGGAGAGTTCGTGGCCCAAACGCTGACCGCGTTGAAGGAGCGCTCGGCGGTCGGCGTGAGCCTGTTGGAACTTGATGCAATGGCTCACGATCTCATCCGGGAGCGCGGCGCAGAATCCTGCTATCTGGACTACGCGCCATCGTTCGGCTCTGGCCCGTTCGGCTACGTGCTGTGCACGTCGGTCAACGACGCCGTTCTGCACGGCAAGCCGCGTGCATACCGCCTGCAAGACGGAGATCTGCTCAGCCTTGATTTCGCCGCGAGCGTGAACGGATGGGTCGCAGACTCAGCGCTCAGCATGGTGGTCGGACGCGCACGCGAGGAAGACCTCGAGCTGATCGACCTGACCGAACGCGCGCTTGCGGCCGGAATTGCAGCATCCGTCGCTGGGAACAAGGTCGGCGACATATCCCACGCAATCGGCAGTGTTGCTCACGACGCGGGCATCAGCGTCAATCTGGAGTTCGGCGGGCACGGTGTCGGTCGCACGATGCACGGCGATCCGCACATCCCGAACGACGGTCGCGCTGGTCGCGGCTTTCCCCTGAAGCCTGGTCTTGTGATCGCGATCGAACCGTGGTTCATGCGTGGAACGGACCGGCTGAGGGTGGATGCCGACGGCTGGACCCTGCGAAGCGCGAACGGAGGGCGCACCGCCCATTCCGAGCACACGGTTGCGATCACAGAGGACGGTCCGATCACGCTGACCCGGCGCGCCGGTTGAACGAATTCAGGCTGAACACCGGCATCCGATTATGAAACGGTCCGCTCGAACGTGCGAATGTCGCCGGTATCTGTTAGACAGTCCGCGTGAGTCACGAGTCCCCTGCGGCGTCTTTCGGTGTGTTCCGGCACCTCAATGCGGAGAACTCTGCGCTCTACCGGATCGTTCTCGGCGCATTCGTTGACGCGAAAGAGCGCTTCCAAGTGCATCTGCGGCCGGCCGACGTGCTCGACGGAATGCGGCGGGCATCCGCGTCGCCGGACGAAACATACGGAATCGACGCGGTGACGGACGCGCTGGATCAACTTGTCATCTGGGGCAACTTGGCGGCGTCGCCAGACACGGGACGCGTCGTGCAAGTCGAAGACTTCTACCGCAGGCGACGCCTCTTCCAGCTCAGTCACGACGGCGAGGCTGCCGAGCGGGCGCTACGCGTCTACGACGACTCGCTCGGGCGGCGTGGCTCGCTCCAAGCGGTGGCGCTGGATGACGTCGCCGTGACCCTCCGCGAGTTCCTCGCGCTCATCAACGCCGACGAGCTCGACGTGAGCATCCTGTACCGCAACGTCGAGTCCCTCACGCGTCGTTTTGGCGACCTGGCGGACAATGCGAGTGCGTTCATGTCGTCGTTGCAGCGCACCATCGATCTCACCGAGACGGATGAAGAGGCATTCATCGCATACAAATCGCGATTGATCGAGTACTTGGAGCGCTTCATCCGCGATTTGGCCGTGCGCGGGCCGCAGATCGCATCCTTGCTCGCGAGCGCGGATGGCGAGCGTGTCGATCGTGCATTGCGTGCGCTGGCTCAGCGGGACGCCGCCGATGCGGCCCCGGACCCCGACGCGGATGAGCACGCCGATTTTGCGCGAGCGCAGCTGTCGTGGATGAACCGGTGGACTGGGCTCCGAGCCTGGTTTATCAGTAGTGATTCGCGCGGCACAGGTTCCGGCGTGGGCGCACGGGACAGCCAGGCGAAATTGCTTCGGCAGAGCGCGCTCGCCGCCATCCCAACACTTCTGGACGCCGTGCGCGCCGTCAATGCTCGGCGCTCAGGTCGATCCGACCGTTCGGCCGACTATCTGGCTCTCGCCGGATGGTTCCACGAAGCGGCGGACGACGACGAAAGACACCGCCTTGCGCGGGCCGCGTTCGGCCTTTACGCGGCGCGTCACCTGACTGTGCCACCGGAGACCTGGCAGCGATGGAGTGACGACCCCTCTCTCGTCGGGCAGCAGTGGAATGCGGCGCCACCCATCGAGATATCGCCTCAGTTGCGCCGCACCGGAAGTTATGAACGCAAGGGCAGGCCAAACAAGGTCATCGACCGCTCCGCTGCCCGGGCGACGCTCGCCATGAAAATGCGCGAACAAGCCGAACAGATCGCAGCGGCGCGCAGAAGACTGGCCACGAACGGCGAGGTCGAGTTGCGGGACCTCGCCGGGCTCGATTCAACAGCGTTCGGGCTCTTCCTTACACTGCTCGGCGATGCACTCGTCGCAAAGGGATCGGGTGGCGGCACGGTTAGCACAGCATCCAGTGACGGCACAATGCGCATCGACCTCACACCGCTCGACGGCGAACCTGTCGCACTTGAAACCGAGCGGGGGACGCTATGGGGTCCCAATCACCTCGTGCGCATCCTCGATCTCGAGCCGGGCCCGCACCCCGAGTCGATCCGCGCCAAGTCCGACCGTCATGATGCAGACACTCTTGAGCAAGCCTCGTGAGTGCAACGGGGATCGATGATCAGCAGCGTGCAGCGCGCATACTGCTGAAGCATCCGTTGGTGCGGGCGCTCGACGAGGAGAAGTATCGCCTGGTTAAGAAGCATGCGAATGACCTGCGCAACTGGTTCGACACGAACACGGGATGGATGCTGCATGTCGACAGCGAGGTCGTGCGTCTGTTCCGTGAGCCCGCAACGCTCGAGGACGCGACGCATCCGATCAGCGCGGCGAAAGACGTGGCGTTCTCACGCAGACGATACGTGCTGCTTGCGCTCTGCCTGGCGGTGCTAGAGCGCAGCGATGCTCAGATCGCGCTCGGCCGGCTCGCCGAGCAGGCAATCGTTGCTGCAGCAGCGCCGCAGCTGAGCCGGGCCGGATTCGTCTTCACGCTGACGAGTTACGATGAGCGCAGCGATCTCGTGGCCGCAGTGCAGGTCTTGCTGAGGTGGGGCGTGCTGACGCGGGTCTCGGGCGACGAGCAGGAGTTCGTCACGAACACCGGTGACGTGCTTTACGACGTGTCCCGGCGCGTGTTGGCATCGTTGCTCGTCGCCCGCCGTGGCCCATCGACCGTGGCCGGCGAGTTTCTGACAGAACGGATGGCCGCGATGCGTGATCGCGGCACACCGCCGACGGATGAGTTGCGTAACCTGGAGTTGCGGCACCGGATTACACGGCGACTTCTCGATGACACGGTGCTCTACTTTGACGAACTCGACGAAGACGAAGCGACCTATTTGCGCAGTCAGCGTTCGCTGATCACTCGGCGCATTACCGAACTCACTGGCCTGGTGGCCGAGATCAGAAGCGAGGGCATCGCCATGGTCGATCTCGACGACGATCTGACAGACCTGCGGATGCCGGAAAAAGGCACAGACGGCCACGTCACCCTACTGCTGGCCGAATTCCTCGCCGGCTCAGCCGACGACAAGCTTTTGGTGGAGGACCTGGAGGAACATGTGCGCATGATCCGCCCACAGTACGTTGGATTCTGGCGCGCATCCGCACGCGAGCCCGGCTCGGAGGTCGCACTGACCGAGAATGCCTTGAGCAGATTGGCCGCGATGCGACTTATCGAACGAGCCGACGGCGTGGTGCGGGTCCGCCCGGCGCTTGCCCGCTTTGCCATTGCCGAGCCCACGATTGTCGGAGGTGACCGTTCATGACAAGTCCCGGGCTGGGCGAAGCGATCGAAACCGTGGAACTTGACGAACAGTATGACGGCACGCTGACCGATCTTCCCGAGCCCACTACCGAGCGATGGCAACCGTTGCGCCTCGGTCTTGTCGACCTGTTCTACTACGAAAACGAAGTGTTCCCGTTCGTCGACGGGCGACTGTTGCTGCGTGGCAACAACGGCGCAGGCAAATCGAAGGTACTCGCCCTCACGCTGCCGTTCTTGTTCGATGGCGACCTGTCGCCGCAGCGAGTCGAACCGGATGGCGACCGGCAGAAGCAGATGGTGTGGAACCTACTGCTCGGCGGTGAGCATCCGAACAGCGAGCGCATCGGATACAGCTGGCTCGAATTCGGTCGCGTCGACGCGGACGGCACCCGGCAATTCATCACGATCGGTGCGGGGCTGAAGGCTGCGCGGGCGCGCGGGATCACCCGGCACTGGTTCTTCATCACGAGCCGCAGGATCGGCGAGGATCTCTCGCTCGTCGATAGCGGCCGAATCGTGCTCGCGCACGACCGGCTTGGGGACGCCATCGGCGAGCGCGGTCGAATTTACGACACCAAGGCCGAGTATCGGCGCGCCCTTGACGAGAAACTCTTCGGGCTCGGCGAGCGGCGTTACGCTGAGCTCATCGAGCTGCTGTTACAGATCCGTGCTCCGCAGTTGTCGAAACGGCCAAGCGAGAGTGCATTGTCCGAGGCGCTGACCCGTGCGCTGACACCCGTCGGCGACGACGTGATCACATCGGTCGCGGATGGGTTGCGCTCCCTCGATGAGGACCGCGAAGAATTGCAGCGCCTCATAGAAGCGCGTCGAGCAGTACACGCGTTCCTCGGTCACTATCGCGCATACGCGCAGGTACTTCTCAAACGACAGGCGGCCGGTCCACGTCTGCAGCAGGCCGAGTACGACAGGAGCGGGCGCGCCATCATCGAGGCGACAGGCCGCGCGGATGCTGCAACCGTCGCGATCCACGACGCTGAGCGGAAGCTAGCCGACCTCGAGGCCGAGCGCATCGACCGTGAGGGCGAACAGTCAGCGCTGAGAGACAGTGAGCATGTGGAAAGTGAACGGCAGCTGGCACTCGCCGACCTGAACGCGCAACAGGCTGATGAGTATCGTCGTGGCGCCGAGGGTCGCGCCGGCGTCGCACACCAAGCACTCCTGAAGGCCGAGTCCGAAGCGGCCGGGCAGCGGGAAACCGTTGCAGTTCTCGGCAATAAGGCAGCGCTGGCGTTGTCAGCGGTCGTGGATGCTGCCGCATCCGCCGGGCTCGACCAGCGACATGATTCGGTGCTGGCGGCCGCTACGGTGGCAGGAGCTGAACCGTCGGCCGACACCGGTGCTTTCGGCGACACCGACGAATCCAGGCTCGGGACTGCCGATGCGATCGCGACCGATCGCGCGGTGACGACAGAACGGATCGCCCTCCGTCGAGACGGCCTGGGCCGGATCAGCGGACTCGTGCGCCGGATGAATGAAGCCGAGGCGCACCTTGGCACTGCCATGCGAAGTGAGGATGCCGCGGAGACCCGTCGCGCCGAATCATCCGAGCGGCGTGCATTGGCAGACGCCGAGGTGGAAGACGCAATCGATCGTTACGTTGCCGAGGTCGAAGCTGCTCTCGACTCCTTGCGCGAGCTGTCCGTGCCGGATGACGATTTCGCCGCCTTCGCCGAGTGGGCACGGGTTCGCGAGGACGAGAACCCGGCCGTCGTGGCCCTGCGCCGGCAGGCGGCTGCGTTACGCGACGAAGTGCACGCATTCCGGGCCGGCCTCCAGCAAACCAGCGCGGCTTTGGAGGCGCAGTGCGCCACGCTCACCGATGAGATCGCCGCGCTCGAGGGCGGCGGGAGTGTGCAGCCTGCTGCTGTCCATACGCGCACCGCCGAGGACGGCATCCCGCTGTGGCGCACCGTGAGCTTCAACGACGGCATCGACGATGGTGACCGCGCGGGAATCGAAGCAGCTCTCGAGGCCAGCGGACTGCTCACCGCGCACATTTCGCCGGATGCTGCTCTGCGGCATCCTGAGTCTGGCGAAGTGCTGTTGCAAGGATCCGGACACGTCGGCGGCGCCTCGCTAGCCGATGTGCTGCATGTCGAGTTGCCGCCAGATGCGACGATCGAGCCGTCCGCGGTCAATGAGATCCTCGCATCCATCGCTCTCTGCGCGAGTGGCGCAGATGCCGTAGGCGAGCCGGATGCGCCGACGTGGGTGGCACCGAGCGGGAGGTTCCGTGTGGGTGCGATGTATGGCGCATGGATGGCGGAGTCCGCTCGCTACATCGGCGAGACATCTCGGGCTGCTGCTCGTGAGCGACGTCTGGGCGACGCGCGGGAAGAACTGAGGGAGCTCGAACAAAGGCGTTACCGGCTGCAGCAGGAGATAACCGCTCTCGACGGACGGTTGCGCACCATCGACGCCGAACAGGGCAGCCTGCCCCGCCCGCGTCGACTCGAGGAGGCGGATCGTGCTGCTGCCATTGCCCAGGACGGCGAGCGCCGGGCGATTGCCGATTTGAGCGAGGCTCGCGCCGTGCGCGAGCAGCTTGGCGCCGAACGGGAGCGAGTTGCCACCGAACTGGCTGAGGACGCCAGCGTTCTCGGGCTTCCGGCAGGCGGCGACGAATTGGAGCATTTGGTCGAAGCGCTGCGTGACTACGAGCATCGTGCGGCAGAGTTCTGGCATGCCGCAGATTTACTCGATGCCGCCGCACTGAGCGCGCGCGGGGCAGAGGAGCGGCTGCGGACTGCATCCGCGGTTACCGCAGGCGCCGAGGACGAGAAGGCGGCCGCATACACCCATGCGCAACGGCAGAAGTCGTATGCGGATTCGCTTCGAAAGCGATTCGGTGCCGCCGTGGAGAAGTACCGGGAGCAGGTGAAGCGGGTCGAGGACGCTTTGAAAACGTTGGGGACACAGCTGAAGGCCGTGCAGCTGGCCCGGGAGAAAGCGTCGACCGAGCAAGCGGTTCTCGCCGAACGACTGGCCGGCATGCATGCAGATCAGGAACGGGTCGCCGCGGCGCGCGCCGAAACGGTCGAGGCGTTGCGCCGAACGACCGGCCTGGGGATCGCGCACGTCGCCGTTCCCGACCTGGAGGCGCCGGGCACCGACGAGGAGTGGACTGTCACGCGCGGTGTTCAATTCGCTCGTGCCATCGACGCCGCGCTCGGCGACGTGGATGCTGCCGACGCCCGGTACGACCGGCTGTTGTCACAGGTGCATACCGAATTCACCGATCTCCAGAATGCGCTGGGTCGACACGGATTCGAAGCGGCGTACCTGCCGCACGAGGATGGCGTGCAGGTGGTCGCGGCATTCTCAGGGCGCGACATGCCTCTCGTCGATCTGGGCGACACGCTCAGCGAGCAGATCGAGCAGCACGAACGGTTGCTGAACGCACGCGAGCGGGAGATCATCCAGAATCACCTGGTCACAGAAGTCGGTGCTCAACTGTCAGAGCTCATCGGCGAGGCCGACAAACAGATTGCACGTCTCAACGACGAGTTGCGCACGCGCCGCACGAGCACTGGCATGATGCTGCGCGTGCTGTGGAAACCGCAACACGACGGCCCTGCCGGCCTGGAGGATGCGCGGCGCGTGCTTTCGATGACGGCCGACGTCTGGAACGAGGACGACCGTATCGGACTCGGGAACTTTCTTCAGGCGCGCATCGCCGAGGTGCGTCAGGCGGATGAGACTGGCAACTGGTACGACCATCTCGGCGAGGCGCTCGACTATCGAAGGTGGCATCGTTTCACCGTCGAGAGGCATCAGGGCGGCGCGTGGAAGCCTGCGACGGGTCCGGCGTCAGGGGGTGAGCGCGTGCTCGCGGCAAGCATCCCGCTATTCGCCGCGGCGTCGTCGCATTACGACACCGCGAGCAACCCATACGCGCCGCGTCTTGTGATGCTGGATGAGGCATTTGCCGGTGTCGACGACGCCTCCCGCGCCAACTGCCTTGGCTTGCTCGCCGAGTTCGACTTGGACGTCGTGATGACCAGCGAACGCGAGTGGGGGTGCTACCCGGAGGTGCCCGGCCTTGCGATCGCGCAGCTGACCCGCTTCGAGGACACGCCGGCCGTTTATGTGCAACAGTGGCAGTGGGACGGCACGCGGAGGACGCTTGTTGACGCCCCGGCGGAACCCGGCACGTCGGATTCACTGTGGTAGCGGTGCCGTGGTGAGCGAATCCGGGGACCTCGATCGGCTGCGGCGCCTGCTGGGCAACCCTGAAACAGCGTGGTTGCTCGAGCGTGTACGTCGTCGTCTCGCATCCACCGGTGAGCTGAGCGGCACCGTCACGTTGCAGCACGCATCATTGGATGAGCGCAGGGCGCTTGCGCGCATCCTGGGCCGCCCTGTGCGTGCCGGCAGTTCCGCAACGGTACCCCTCGAGTCGCTCGACGCCGTACTGCGTCGCGAGGCATGGCCGGACGGGCTGGCCTCAGCGGTAGTAGCACTCGGCGGCCCGGTCGCGGATGCTGCCCTGCGGCATGCCGAGAGGGAAGCCTGGCAGCGGGTGAATGATCGTCTGCGGGCGATCGGTGAGGCGCATCCAGCGTTGGCAGCATGGGCGGCGTCCGCGGTGCGGGCCGGACTGTTGAAGCGGGCGGCGGGGACGCCCGAAGCCGCGGAGCGGCTCGTTGAGCAGCTGAGTGTGCTCGCAGATGCGCTGCCAGTGCAGAGCGAAGTGCTTGGCGTTGTTGCGGCCCGATTGTTCGGCGATGCGCACGCGTTGGATATGAAGACGGCGCTCGGCCCATTGGCAACAGGATTGGCAGCGGCGTCAGGCGGCGGAATCATCGGTTCGGGCGCGCATGGGCGCCGGGCGGCGTGGCTATCGGTCGGCGTCGTCGTCGACGATCTGTCTTCCTTCGTGCTCACGTTGGGCCTGCCCGGCGGTAGTGATTCCGCGACAGCGCGTGCCCTGACCGAATTGGCGATAGCGGGCCAGCCGGCCATCCTGTCATACCGTCAAGTGGCGGCGGATGGGGTCGGTGCGTCACCACCTGTCGTGTTCGTCTGCGAGAATCCGGCGGTTGTCGCATCCGCTGCCGATCGCCTCGGTGCCGAAAGTGCGCCGATCGTCTGCGTCGGCGGTCAGCCCGGCGTCGCGGCGGTGCGACTGCTCGTCGAGCTCACGTCACGTGGTTCGCGCTTGCGTTATCACGGCGACTTCGATGCGGGCGGAATGGCTATCGCGCGGGTGCTCAGCGCGCGGGTGCCGTGGGAGCCGTGGCGGTTCATGGCCGCCGACTACAACGATGCGTGCGCATCGTTGCCAGGACTGGTCCCATTCACGGGCAGCCCAGGTGACACAGCGTGGGACCCGAGCCTGGCGGAATCGATGGTCAAGCAGCGGCTCAAAGTGGAGGAAGAGTCCGTGTTGGAGAACCTGCTCGCCGACCTTTCCTCCCGCATATGACACCGTCTAGCGCCGTAGACAATTGCACTTATGCAACGTTTTGGGACTGGAATCTCCTTTGACGATCGGGCTGCGCTGAGTTTTGGCTACATCACCGAATTGGTGCTGAGCGCTGGTCGGAGCCCGCGTGGGCGCGTTCCCGACCTGATGATCGCGGCGATTGCTCTCGCGCACGGGGCAGCGCTTATCACGAGAGACGAGAAGGATTTCGCAGAACTCGAACGAATTCTGCCTGTATTGCGCGCGTGATTCATTTTTTGTGGCAGGCCGAGAAATCAACTCTGGGCATCAACTGACTCGCGCAGTAGCATGCCATCGAGGCGCCCGCACCCGGCGCCTGGTTTGGAGCGGTTCCATGACCGAGTTCACCACATCCAAAGATGGCACGCGCATCGCGTATGAGCGATCGGGGA
>DATMTC010000335.1:0-2438 GCA_035565115.1 Microbacteriaceae bacterium
TGGTTAGCTGACCTGCAACGTTGCAGGAACAGCGTCGTTCACGATGCCGGATCTGCATACGAGCGCCCCAAAGATGGAGCGCTTTAGCGCGCCGTGCGAGCGAAGTAGCCGCCGCGGCCATATCTCAGCAGGGAAGGGAAGCACCATTGTGAAAAGCAAATCCCGTCTGGCCACCGCGTTCATCGTCACCCTGGCGATGGGAGCAGCGTTGGCTGGCTGTTCCTCTAACGGTTCGGGCAGTTCGTCTGACGATTCGTCTAGCCAAAACTTCTCGTTCTGGTCGTTTACCGGCATCGATGCAAAGGCCGACGTCGCCAAGTACGAGAAGGCACACAAGGGCGTGCACATCTCGATCACCGAAGTGGGCAGCTCGACAGACACCGCTCAGGCGCTCACAACAGCGCTTGCCGGCGGCAAGGTGCCAGACCTTGTGCTCATCCAGGGCGACGACCTGCCCAAGTTCGTGCAGAACCCAGACAACTTCATTGATCTGAAGACCCTCGGGGCCGACAAGATCAAGAAAGACTACGCACCTGCGATCTGGTCACAGTCCGTAGCAGCGGATGGCCAGGTGCTCGGCGTCCCGACCGACGTCGGCGGCATGGCGCTTTCGTACAGAAAGGATCTGTTCGCGGCAGCCGGTCTGCCGACCGACCCAGACCAGGTCAGCGCGCTGATTCCGACCTGGAAGGACTTTCTCGCGGTTGGCAAGGAATACACCGACAAGACCGGGAAGCCGTTCATCGACAACGCTGAGACGTCGATCTTCTACCAGGCCGTCAATCAGGGTTCGCAAAAGTACTACAACAACAAGACCAGAAAGCTCGACTACAACAACGCACAGGTGAAGTCGGCATTCGATCTTGCCGTTCAGGGCGTGCAAGACGGGATCACCGCCAACCTCACGTCGTTCTCGACCGGGTGGAGCGCCGGTCTGCAGAAGGGCGCGTTCGCCGCGGTTGCAACACCGTCATGGATGCTCGGATCGCTGAAGACGAACGCAGCTGACACAAAGGGCGAGTGGGGCATCGCCAAGATTCCAGGTGGTTCTGGCAACTGGGGCGGCAGCTATCTGGCAATCCCCAAGCGTGCGGAGCATCCGAAAGCTGCGTGGAATTACATCAAGAACGCCGAATCCCCCGAGGCACAGCTCGCGCACTTCTTGGACAGTGGATCGCTGCCGACGACTGTGAGCAATTACACCAATCCGAAATTGCTCGCGGCCACCGACCCGTTCTTCTCGGATGCACCGATCGGCAAAATCTTCACCGAATCGGTGGCGAAGCTGCATCCGTTCTACATCGGCCCGGACTCCGGGCAGATCGGCACTGACTACCAGAACGCCATCATCAACCTCGAGAACAAGAAGATCTCGGCGGATGACGCGTGGTCGAGTGCGCAGACGGCAATCAAGCAGGACGTCGGCAAGTAGCCCGAGCAGTCCGGTGGTGGTGGGTGAACCACTCGCCCACCACCGCCGGCCTCGAGGTTCACACATCATGACTGTGACAACTGCACTCAAGTCGCGGGAACCGCTCGGCCGCGCGCCCCAGCTGAAATCGCCGCGCCCGCTGAACCGCATTCGCCAAAGCATCCCAGAGCGGTTCGCGCCATACGCGTACATCGCGCCGTTCTTCATCCTGTTCGCAGTGTTCGGGCTCTTCCCGATGCTCTTCACGTTCGTCATTTCGCTGTACAACTGGAACCCGATCGGTCAGAAGACGTTCGTCGGTCTCGATAACTTCGGCACCCTGTTGACAGACACCCGATTCTGGAACGCAGCAGGCAACACGCTGTCGATTTGGATCATGTCGACCGTGCCGCAATTGCTGATCGCACTCGGATTAGCGCACCTCCTGCATTTCGCACGGCTCAAGTTCGCAAACTTCTTTCGAATGTCGCTGCTCGTGCCGTACATCACGTCGGTTGCGGCAACGGCCATCGTGTTCGCCCAGCTGTTCGACACGCATTACGGATTGGTCAACTGGATGTTCGGCCTGGTCGGCGTCGATCCGGTCAATTGGCTTGCTGGCCAGTTCTCGAGCCAGGCCGTGATCGCAGCCATGGTCGTCTGGCGTTGGACCGGGTACACGACACTGCTGTACCTCGCAGGCATGCAGTCGATTCCGCGCGAGATGTATGAAGCCGCCTCGGTGGACGGGGCAGGCGGATGGCGCCAGTTCACGTCGGTCACCATTCCGTCGCTGCGACCGGTGATCATTTTCACCATCATCACCTCGACGATCGGCGGCTTGCAGATCTTCACCGAACCGCTCTTGGTCAATCCGAGCCCGCCGCTGACCTGCGGAGCCGCCCGCCAGTGCCAGACCCTGACCCTGTACCTCTACGAGCAGGCGTTCGGCAATTACAAGTTCGGCTATGGCGCGGCGATCGGGGTTGCCCTGTTCATCATGGTCGTCGCCATCGCGGCCATCAAC
>DATMTC010000336.1:0-1702 GCA_035565115.1 Microbacteriaceae bacterium
TCACTCAGCTGTCTTTTCGGATCCACCTGAAGGTGAACCGGCACAGCACGAGCCCGACGATCAGCCACGCCGCAAGCACGATCGCGACCCAACCCAGGTTCCAGCTGCCGCCCTGTTCTGCCGACGCGAAGTCGCTCGGCAGGAACACGGCGCGCATGCCCTGCGCCATCCACTTGAGCGGAAAGACGCTTGCCACGTTCTGCAACCACACCGGAAGCATCGTGAATTGCAGATAGACACCCGAGATGAACTGCAGCACGAGCACGATCGGGATGATCACGGCAGAGGCGCTTTTGCCGGTGCGCGGTAGGCCGGACAACGCGATGCCGAGCACGGCTGCCGTGGCGATGCCGAGCACGAAAATCCATGCCAGGGTCAGCCAGCTGCCGGCATCCGTTGGAAGGGCGACGTCGAACGCAAAGCGTGCAACAACGAGCAGGAGCATCGCCTGCAACACACCCGTGACGAAGACCTGGCCGAACTTGCCGATGAAGTAACTCAGCGGGGGCAGCGGTGTTCCGCCGAGTCGTTTGAGTGTGCCGTCGCTCTTCTCGCCAGCAATGTCGACGGCGAGATTCTGCAGGCCGCTCAGCAGCACGCCGGCCGCGATCATGCCTGGCAGGTAATACGCGGCGAACGTGATGCCCCCAGTGCCGTCTGGGTGTGCGCCGATCTTGCCCTGCGCGCTGAACGCGATGGCGAAGATCGTGAGCATCACCACCGGGAACAGGAACGTGAAGAAGACGGTGTCTCCCTGGCGAAAGTACGCCCTTATCTCGTAGCCGATGCGGCTGACCCCGAGGCGGATGCTTCGCCCGGCAGGCAGGGCGGGGATTACGTATGTGAGTGCGCTGCTCATGCGATGGGTTCCTCTTGTCTAATCGTGTTGTCTAGTCGCGGTGGCTTCACCGCGGTGGAAGTAGATTGGCACCGCGAGACCGCCTTCACCATCCCGGTGGTCGAGTAGCTGCTCGCGCAGCGAGCCGTGTATCGAGACCTGGTAGGACGATCTGTGGTTCGGACCGCAGGCGGGGTGCGAGGTCTCGATACGCGGCGCTCGTTCCTCGCGTCGCTACTCGACCACCGGATTCGTGGAGCATTCCTACCGAGCCAGGCGTGCGAGGTCTGGCAGGTCCGGGTCGGGGCTCGGAGCATCCGCGCGTGCGTTCAGGATGCCCAGATAGATGTCTTCGAGGCTCGGCCGGATCACTTCGAGTGAGTCAGGTTCGCTTCCGAGAGTTGCGTGCAAGCGTGCGACGAACGCGCCAGGCTCGCGTGTGCGTTCCTCGCGCCATGCGCCAGCCTCGCGCCACCTCACGACGGGCACGCGGGCATCCGCACCGCCGATCTCGTCGATCGGTGCGATCTCGACCAGGCGTCCGCCCGCGATGATCGCGGCGCGATCGCTCAGCTGGGCCGCCTCGTCCAGATAATGCGTCGTCAGCAGAATCGTCGTGCCGTCCTGCTTGAGCGAGCGGATCAACTCCCAGAACTCGTGCCGTGCCTCCGGGTCGAAGCCGGTCGTCGGCTCGTCGAGAAAGAGCAGCCTGGGCCGGCCGATGATGCCGAGCGCGACATCCACGCGCCTGCGCTGCCCGCCGGAGAGCGAGCGGATGCTGGCTTTCGCCTTGCTGGCGAGTCCAACGGCTTCGATCACCTCGTCGACGGATCGCGGATGCGGGTAGAAGCCGGCAAAGTGCGT
>DATMTC010000337.1:0-13399 GCA_035565115.1 Microbacteriaceae bacterium
GCTGCCTGCCGCGCAGGAGTACGGCCTCGGCGTCATCCCGTGGTCACCTCTGCAGGGCGGTCTGCTCGGCGGCGTGATCAAGAAGCAGGCAGACACAGCGCGCCGTCACGAGGGTCGCGCCGCCGACGGCATCGACAAGTACCGTCCGCAGCTTGAGAAGTACGACGCGTTCGCAGACGAGCTCGGTGTGGAGCCTGCCCAGCTCGGCCTGGCCTGGCTGCTGCACCAGCCGGCAGTCACGGCCCCGATCACCGGACCGCGCACCATGGCGCAACTCGACGGCATCCTCGGCACCCTCGACATCAAGCTCGACGCGGATGCTCTGAAGCGGCTCGACGACATCTTCCCCGGATACAAGACGGCGCCAGAAGACTACGCCTGGTAGAAGCCTGGCGGCACGGCCACGCATCCGATCAGGCACCCGAACACCATCACCACCCGAAAGAAAGCACATCCATGCAACAACGCACCATCGGAAATCGTCAGGTCAGCGCACTCGGACTCGGCGGCATGCCAATGTCGATCGAAGGCCGGCCGGATGCTTCGCGCTCGATCGCGACCGTGCACGCCGCACTCGACGCAGGCATCACTTTCTTCGACACCGCTGACGCATACCACCGCGACGCAGGCGAGGTCGGCCACAACGAGACGCTGATCGCGAAGGCCATCGCGAGCTACGACGGCGACACCTCAGACGTGCTCATCGCGACGAAGGGCGGGCACCTTCGCCCTGGCGACGGCAGCTGGACGATCGACAGCAGTCCTGATCACCTCAAGCGCGCGGCAGAAGCATCCCGTCAGCGCCTCGGCGTCGAGCAGATCGGGCTCTACCAGCTGCACCGCCCAGATGTGAACGTGCCGTACGAGGTGTCGGTCGGCGCCATCCGGGACCTGCTTGACGACGGCGTGATCGCCATGGCAGGCATCTCCAACGCGAACCCTGAACGGATGCGACTCGCCAATGACGTGCTCGGCGGACGGCTCGTGTCGGTGCAGAATCAGTTCTCGCCGTCATACCGTTCGAGCGAGCCGGAGCTGGTGCTCGCAGACGAGATGGGCATCGCATTCCTGCCATGGAGCCCGCTTGGCGGGATCTCGTCGGCCGGTGAACTCGGCGAGCGCTTCGAAGCATTCAAGGACGTTGCGGGTGCCCGCGGCGTGAGCCCCCAGGTCATCGCGCTCGCGTGGGAGCTCGCGAAGTCGCCGCACGTGATCCCGATTCCTGGGTCATCGCGTCCTGAGACGATCCGTGACTCTGCGACGGCTGTGGACATCGTCCTGACCGATGAGGAGTTCGCCCGCCTCGACGCGCGCTGACGCCGGTCGAGCGCGGTCTCGATACGCGGCTGGTCGACCACCGAGCCACCCCGGTGGTCGAGTAGCGAGCGCCAGCGAGCGTATCGAGACCCCGCAAGCGGCCTTCGGATCCGCACCGCAGACCAGGTTGCGAGGTCTCGATACGCGGCTCGCTTCGCGAGCAGCTACTCGACCACCGGAATGGTGCGGACGGCCTCCTCAGGGCGTCGCTCGACCACCGGAACTGGGCTGCGCGCCTCAGGACACAAGCGTCCATACGCAGCCGACGACCAGCGCGACGCCGATCACGACTGCAACCCAGATCAACACTCCACCGATCCCGGTCTTCGCGGGATATGTTCGATGATCGCTCATACTGCGACGATACCGCCTCGCACCGAGTCCGGCGTTGACACAGCGTCAGGCACGCTCCGCCCGTCGGCACGCGCCTCAAGCTGGCCGAGCAGAGCTCGCGCCGCTGGGCTTGGTCGCTCTGGCATGGCGATCGCGACCGTCCAGTCCAGCGCGCTGCCAGAGACCGGCACCGCAACCAGGCGATCCGGGCGCTTGTGCGCGAAATGGGCGGGCACCACTGCAACACCGAGGTCGTATCCGACCAGATCAAGCAGCGTGTGCACGTCGTTCACCTCGAGCTCGACCGAATGATCCAGCCCTTCCGCCGCAAATGCTCGGTTAGCGAGCACGCGCGCGGCCCAGTCGTCCTGGAATCCGACGAAGGTCTCTGCGGCAAGGTCCGCGATGCGCACCGACCGCTCTGCAGCGAGCCGATGCCGCGGGCTGCAGAGCACAACGAACGGTTCGGTCGACAGCGGGGCAAGCCGCACCCCTTGAGGCGTCGGCGAGCAGACGGCGAGCAGGGCAAGATCGATGCGCCCTGCCGCGAGGTCCTCAAGCAGTTGCGCAGTTCCGGCGAACCCGAGACGGATGCTGACCCCAGGATGATTCTCGCGGAATCTGGCTAGTTGTTCCGGCAGGTTCACAACGCCGAGGCACTCCTCGGTGCCGACCGTGAGCGTGCCGCTGAGCACATCGCGGATCGCTGCAACAGCATCCCGAGCCGCCGACGCACTCGCCAGCGTGCGAATCGACTCCTCCATGAGCGCTGCCCCGGCCTGCGTCAATTCAACGCGACGGGTGCTGCGCGTGAACAACGTTGTGCCGAGTTCGGTCTCGAGGGCTCGAATGGATGCCGAAAGTCCCGACTGCGAGATCCGCAGCACGTCTGCTGCCCGGGTGAAGTGGCGTTCCTCGGCGACCGCGAGGAAGTGTTCGAGTTGACGCAATTCCATACTCAGAAACTGTAGTCGTGAATTTGACGTGTTCGATCTGCTCGGCCGTTGAATGGCGCTAGCGTCGGCTCAGACGGCGCGCTCCTGCCGCGGGATGACCACCTTCTTGACGATCAGCAGGATCGCTGCCGTCACCGGGATCGCCACAAGCGCACCGATGATCCCGAGAAGGGTACCGCCGGCAAGCGCACCTATGACCACAAGCGAGCCAGGCACTGCAACCGTCTTGTTCATGATGCGCGGCGTCAGAATATATGCCTCCACTTGCATATAGATCAGATAGTAGATGGCGATTGCGATCGCAGTGGTCGGCGAATCGAACAGGGCCACGATCGTGACCATGATGGTCGCAAGCACCGACCCGATCAGCGGAATCAGGGTGATGAAGAAGATGAGCACGGCCAGAATCGCGGCGAACGGAACCCCGAAGATCAGCATGGCGATCAGACCGAGCCCGGCGTTGATCGCAGCAAGAATCACCATCCCGCTGACGTAGCCGCCGATACTGACGATGATCTGCTCGGACAGATCGATAAAGCCGGGACGTGACCGCTTTGCGACCAGCGAATACAGGCCGTCTTTCATGGCGGGCAGCGAGGCAAGAAAGAAGATGCTCAGGATGAGCACCGTCACCACTCCGACCGAGCCGCCAATGAGTCCGACACCGAACTTGAGGATGCCGCCCGTGATCGCAGCCCAGATCTTCGGGTCTTGCGTCGCGCTGCGAATCCAGTTCGCTATCGCATCCAGATCGATCGACTCACCGAGGTTTTTGTTCAAGGCGACGTACCACGACTGATCCTCGATGTTGTGCAGCGCTGACGGCGCAAAATGCACGAGCGCCACTAGTTGGTTGACGAGCGGCGGCACCAAGAAGATCAGCCCGACGACGACCAGGATCAGAATCGCGACGAACACGATGCCAACACCGATCGGCCTCGAGACGCGACGCGCCTGCAGTCGCCGCACAATCGGATCGAGGCCAAGCGCGATGAACAGTGCAAGGCCGACATACGTCATCACGGTGGCAAGCGACGTGACAATCAGCCCGAGAACCACAGCAGCAAGCACGCCGAGTGTGCCGACAAGCCCGACGGTGAACGGATGCTGCAGGCCGGCACTCACGAGCACGGAATGCCGGTTGGTCGCACGGGCAACGCGAGGCCGAACTGCCAACGTGCGCTGCGGTCCTGTCTGCTCGCTTCGTCGAAGCATGAGTGGAACCCTCATTCGCCCACCCCCGTGACCGTGCCGCCAGGTGCGGCTCTGCTCATACAACCGCAGTGCCGCTTGTTCGCGCAACCGATTCAGCCCAACAGGACCAGCCCAACAGCGTGTCGGCCCAACAGCGCCAGCCCAACAGCGTGTCAGTCCGAGGTGCAGGCTCCTGCACCGACCTCCGCGGTGGCGCCGGCCTGTGCGAGCACCGGCTGAATCTCGTCGAGGGTAAGTGCATATCCCGTGTCAGCATCGGTCATCGACCGGGCGAAGACAACGCCGACGACCTTGCCAGCAGCATCCAGCAACGGCCCACCCGAATTGCCAGGTCGCACGACCCCGCGCAATGCGTAGATCTCTCGTGTGACAGAGTTCTGCTTGTAGATGTCGGTGCCCGTGGCGTTCAGAACTTCGCGCACGCGGGCCGGACTCGTCAGATACGGCCCGTTGCCCGGATAGCCGGCGGCGTATGCCGACGCACCTGCGGCAAGTTCCGTGCCGAGCGTGAGCGGCCGGGTCTTCAGGCCTGGGACGGCGAGCACCGCGAGGTCGCGCTGCGGATCGAAGACCACCAGGTGCGCCTGCAGCGACTGACCGACGCCGCCGACCTGCACGGCGATGCCGGATGCTGCAGCAACCACGTGCGCGTTCGTCACGACCCGCTCTGGGGCGACCACCCAACCGCTTCCCTCAGACGCCGTGCCACACGACGGCTCGGACGCGAGCACTTTCACAACACCAGCAGCGGATGCGTGCACAGCAGCCGGGATCGACGGATCAGGCGGCGCGGCATCCGCTATCGGTTCCCCGCCGTGTTCGAACACCTTGGGCAGCCCGGCCGCCGACAGGGCGTCATCCATTGCTCCGAGCGCCGCCGTCGCCGGAACCGGCGAGATGGACTCGAGAGCGGCCACGATTTTCGATGACGCGACCAGTTGTGTGATCGGAATGAAGGTCATCGTTTGCATGAAGCCGGCGACGAGCCAGACCACGAGCGCCCAGGTGACGAGGCCGACTGCGGAGCCGACGACGGCATCGACGCCGCGCGCTGCTCCCTTGGCGAGTCTGCGCCGCATGACTGCCGCGATCGTTGCTGTGATGCCGTATGCGACCGATGCGCACGCGGCGACGAAGATCGCGGCAACGAGGGTGCGCTGCAGGGTGCTGCCCCATCCGAAGCCCGCAAACAACGAGACGATGGTCGGCGCGAACAGCAGCGACAGCCAGAGCCCTGCGATCAGGCCGACCATGGGCACGGCAGACAGCACGGCGCCGCGCCGCCAACCTGCGACCACCGCAAAGATGGCCGCGATCACCAGCACGGCGTCGACGATCAGTTCCACGGCGTCATTCCCACAGCCCCCTACGCTGACGCATCAAGCTGTGCGGTTGCTGCGCCCGCGCATCCGCCTGGCGCCTATCGGAGCGCTCAGCGAGCGAACACAGCAGCCACCTCGGAGATACGCTCGATGTATCCGTCGAGCAACTGCCGGCCGATCGTCACCGAATCCACAAGCGGATGCAATGAGAACGCCTTGAGCGCCTCGGTGCGGTCGCCAGTCATCGCCGCCGCGATTGTGTGGCGCTCAACCGCCTTCACCTGTTGCATAAGCCCGAGCTGGTCCAGCGTCGGGGCGGACGTGCTGAGCGGATGCACACCGTTGGCGTCCACCATGGTCGGTACCTCGACGACGGCGTCATCCGGTAACCCAGCGATAGTTCCTCGATTCCGCACGTTCAAGATCATCGTGGCCTTCTCATTGCGCGTAATCGCGCGCATCACCCCAAGAGCGACACCGGCGTAACCCTGGTGCGCAGGGTCGATCTCGACGTCGGAAACGTAAGTCGGGTTACCCTGCGTTCCCCCTTTGGCCTCCGCCATATAACTCGCGCTGCGTTCGGCGACCGTCGAGCGCCAATAGTCAACGGCGTCATCGGTCCTCGTTGCGAGCTCAGCAAAGAACTGGGCCTGGGTCTTCTCGAGAAAATCACCGCGGGTCTGCGGCGATGCCAGAACATTGCGCACCGCGTCTCGATTGAAGTAGTAGTAGTAGAGATACTCATTCGGGATCGCGCCGAGGGCGCGTATCCACTCGAGCCCGAACACGTGTGCCTCTTCGAGTGAAGCAAGCCTGTCGTCGTCTGCGAGCACCCCTGGCAGGATGTCTCGTCCGTCGTAAAGAAGTCGGCGCATCCATCCGAGGTGGTTCAGTCCGACATAGTCCATCTGCACACGGTTGGCGTCCAGGTCGAGCAACCCGGCGATGCGACGACCAAGCCCGGACGGTGTGTCGCAGATTCCGAGCACGCGATCGCCGAGCACGGTCTGCAGCGCCTCAGTGATGATGCCGGCCGGATTCGTGAAGTTGAGCAGGTAGGCGTTCGGCGCCAGTTCGGCGATCATCCGGGCGTAATCGAGCATCACAGGAATCGTGCGCAGCGCGTATGCGAGGCCGCCCGGCCCTGTCGTCTCCTGACCGAGCACACCAAGATCGAGGGCGACATGCTCGTCACACCTGCGTTCTGCAAGTCCCCCAACGCGGATGGCCGCGAACACGAAATCGGCGCCCTGGATCGCGGCACGCGCGTCGGTCGTCTGCGACAGGGAAGGCGCATCTTCGAACTCGCCGGCCATTTCGGTCAGCACGCGTGCCATGCTCGTCAGCTTGGCAGCGTCGATGTCGAACAGCGCCACCTCGGTGATGCGGGGCGAGCCGCTGTCACGCAAAAGCGCCTGATACACATACGGCGTGCGGAACCCGCCACCCCCAAGAATGGCCAACTTCATGCGATGACAACCTTTCCGCCGGCATCCCGGCACAGCGCTGTTGTTCGGGCGTTCGCCCCGTCTGTCGTGATTAGAACATCGACATCCGCCACTGAGCACAGCCGCAGTGAGCCTGTGCCAGGGAACTTGTGGGCTGATGCAAGCAGCACCGTGGTGTCCGATGTCTCGATCATCTTTTGCTTGATCGGCGCCTCGACCGCCATATTGTCGACCACAACCCCGTTCTCGCGCACCCCGGTGCACGACAGGAACACGATGTCTGCACTGATCTGCTCGAGCGCGCTCTGCGTCAGCGAGCCGACAAGGCTCTGATAGTTGCGGCGCAGCACTCCCCCGAGCATCACCACCCGCACGGCGTCGTCCTCGCGCAGCTCGTCGAGAACTGCGACGTTGCTCGTGATCACGGTCACAGGCCGCCCGCGAAGCGCGCGTGCTACAAACGGCGTCGTGGTCCCGATGTCGAGAAGCACGACCTGCTCATCTTGCACGAGTGCCGCCGCCGCCGCCCCGATGGCCGCCTTCAACTCCGACTCCTGGGCGTTGTCGATCGACCACGGCCGTTCGAGGCGTTCGGGGTCGCCCGGCGTTGTGGTCGTCGCCCTGGGCGGCACGACAGCACCGCCGTATGTACGCACCAGCTCCCCGTTGCGATCCAGCTGCTGCAGGTCGCGACGAATGGTGGACTCGCTCACGTCAAGTCTTTCGGCCAGTTCTCGCACGGAGGCCGCGCCGTCGACCGCCAAGGTATCGAGGATGCGGGTACGCCGCGCGTTCAAGATCACGATCGAAGCTTAGCGTGATTGTGATTGACTTTGCTCGAATTGCGCAAGAATCGGGTCTCGACGCCTCCCTGACCTTGACGATCTCGCTCAAACCATGCAAGATGATCGAACCTGAGCAAACATCGTCATCAACGCGACTCTGGTCGCAGTAACGGACTTCATGGTGGATCTTCGTCGCGACAGTGCGCCGCGCGGCACTGCTTTCTCTGCACGCGATGCGGTTGCAGACACGCCGGGCGCTGACAACACGATTGCTGACCGCGCAGTTGAGCGCGATGCCGTCGAACTCGACGCCCTATTCGGCGGCTCCTTGTTCTGCGACCTCGTGTTCGCCGGCGCGGACATCCCCGGCCCCGGCGAAGAAGTGTACGCATCAGGATTCGCGCTCACGGTCGGCGGAACGGCCAACCGTGCAGTGGCCACTGCGCGACTCGGCATGCGCACGGGGATCGTAGCTGTGCTCGGTGACGACCCGCTCAGCGCATACGTGCGCTCGTTCCTCGCGGCAGAAGACGGCGTGAATCTGGATTGGGTGGAAACCCGGTCAGACACCGTCGTGCCTGTATCCGTTGCGCTGACAAACGCCCACGATCGCAGTTTCATTACATACGAAGAAGCGCAAACGCACATGCCGGTCACGCTTGCTGGCAGCCTGCCGCGGGTGGGCAGCTGCCAAATCGCGCTTTCGGATGCCGACGTTGTTTGGGCGAAAGAACTGCGAGCGACCGGCACGACGATATACGGCGGAGTTGGCTGGGACTCAAGCGGCCGCTGGGAACCATCAACGCTCGACCTGCTCGATCACGTTGACGTCTTCATCCCTAACGAGATCGAGGCGACCAGCTACACGCGTACAGATTCTGCACTCGATGCGGCGAAGGTGCTAGCAGAACGAGTCCCGTTCGTGGTCATCACGCGTGGGCGCCACGGGGTACTTGCGATCGATGGAGTCAGCGGCGAAACCGCGACGGCCTCGGCTGTGCCCGTCGACGCCGCAGACCCGACCGGTGCAGGAGACGTGTTCACCGCCGCGTTCATGGCGTCGGCCGACGAACCGTGGCCGCTGAAGACCCGGCTGCAGTTCGCGTCGCTCGCCGCCTCACTGTCTGTCCGCAGCCTTGGGGGCGCGGTCAGTGCTCCGTACCCAGCCACCATCGCGGAATTCATCACGCACCAGGAACCGGAAGGCGACTGGGCCGACATCCTTCACTGGTCACGCGAGAAGGAAGCGCCGCAGAAGACGACACAGGCGTAGCGTGCGCCGTTAAATGAAAAGACAAGGAAGTCAGTATGAGTATCAGCAGAAAGCACAGAATCGGCGCCGCGATCCTCGGGGCAGCCATCGTCGCTGCTCTAGCCGGCTGCGCGCCCGGCAGCGGCGCCTCATCGGCGACGACGTCGAGCGGACCGGTCTCAAAAGATGTTGCAGCAGCTGGCAAGGTCACGCTGACGGTTTGGGATCAGAATTCAGAGGGCGGTATCGCCACAGCGCAGAAGAAGCTCAACGGCCAGTTCGAGAAGAAGTACCCCAACGTCACGATCAAGCGGGTGACCCGATCATTTGCCGACCTGAAGACGACGCTCAAGCTAGCGCTCTCGTCGAATACTCCGCCAGACGTTGTGCAAGCCAATCAGGGTTACCCAGACATGGGCGCGTTCATTCAGGCCGGGCTTCTGCAGAACGTCGACCGTTACGCGAAGGCATATGACTGGAACAGCCGTTATCCGAAGGCGCTGCTCGACCTCAACCGCTTCTCAAGCGATGGCAAGACCTGGCACACCGGTGATCTCTACGGAGTCTCGCAAACCGGTGAGCTTGTCGGTGTTTATTACAACAAGGCGTTGCTGAACAAGCTGGGCCTCAAAGCGCCGACGACGCTCGCCGAACTCGAGACCGACATGGCAGCGGCCAAGAGCGCCGGTGTCTCTGCCCTGTCATTCGGCGACGCCGAGAAGAGCCCCGGCATCCACCTGTTCGGAACCATTCAGGACGCTACAGCAGGCAAGGATGCTGTGCGCGGGCTTGTGTTCGACACCGGTGGCAAGTGGACCGACCCGTCGACGCTGAAGGCCGCCCAGACGCTCGCTGACTGGACGAGCAAGGGGTACGTCTCCAGTGGAGCGAGCGGTGTGTCACAGGACGCCGCTGCCGCAGCGTTCGGTAAAGGCGAGAGCCTGTTCCTCGTGCAGGGTACCTGGGAGCTCGCAGTCCTCGACAAGGCGCTCGGCGCCGACGCCGGCTTCGCCGTGCTCAACGGAGCGGGCTCGTCCGACCCGGTGACCATGGGTGGCGAGGGACTCGCCTGGTCGATCACGAGCAAGAGCAAGCATGCGGATGTCGCAGCTGCGTACATCGACTTCATCACCAACGCGAAGGCCAGCCAAGTGTTAGTCGATACAGGCAACTTGCCTGCTGTGCCGCCAAGCAACTGGGCTCCGAAGTCCGGAACGCTCGAGGCCGACATCGCAGACCAGTGGAAGAAGGTCAGCGCAGCAGACGGCTTAACTCCCTACCTTGACTACTCGACTCCGACGTTCTACGACACGCTCACGGCCGGGGTACAGAATCTGATCACCGGACAGGACACCCCAGACAGCTTCACCCAGGCGCTCCAGACCGACTACGCCGCGTTCCAGAAGAGCAAGTAGGACCCGTGACGCAGATGACGACGCAGGTGACGACGCCTGAAGGGGTGCGGCATGCGACATCCCCGCGGCCACCACGGCGGCGTCGCACCGGGCGCGACGCGATTCAGTGGAAGGGCTACCTATACGTCTTGCCCGCGCTCGTCGTCTTCATCGTGTTCATCGGCATTCCTCTGGCGCAAACCGCCTGGTATTCACTGTGGGACTGGAACGGCCTGACGACTGCTACCTGGAACGGGCTCGCGAACTATGCAGCGATCTTCACCGACCCAACCCTGATCGCGTCGTTCGCTCACACGGGCATCCTGATCGTGTTCTACGCGATCATTCCTGTTGTGCTGGCACTCATCCTGACCGTTGTGATGAGTCGGGCCAACCGGATGCGCGGCGTGGCATTCTTTCGGGCGATGCTGTTCCTGCCACAGGTGGTGCCGACTGTCGTCGTTGCGACGATCTGGGTGTCGATCTATTCACCGGAAGGCCTTCTCAACCAGGTGATCGGCGTGTTCGGCGTGAACGATCCGCAGACGGCGTGGCTTGGCACCGTCTCGACCGCTTTACCGGCAGTCGGGATGATCGGAACATGGCTCGGCATCGGCCTGTGCATCGTGCTTTTCGTCAGCGGCGTAGCGAGCATTCCGAGGGAGCTGTACGAATCGGCCAGGCTGGATGGCGCTGGCATCGTGCGTGAATTCTTTACCGTGACGCTGCCCGGCCTGCGCGGCCACATCGCTGTCGCGCTCACCCTGACGGCCACGACGGCACTGAAGAGCTTCGACATCGTCTATGTGACAACACGCGGTGGCCCAGGCACGGCTACGACCGTTCCTGCATACGAGATCTATAACCGGGCATTCGGAACTAACCAGGTGGGTTCGGCTGCGGCCATCGCCGTCGTCCTGACCGCGTTCATCCTGGTGATCACCGTGGCGATCTCTAAGATCCAGCCGAAGGAGGCGGCCGAATGAAGATCAGGGGAAGCGAAAAGGTTCTCAACTACGTCATATTGACGATTTTCACCGCGGTCACGCTCGTGCCGCTGATCGGCGTGCTGCTCTCGGCGCTCACACCGGATGCAGAATCCGGACCTGGGTTCAGAGTTCCGTCCACCCTCGATTTCGGCAACTTCGTCTCGGCATGGAATCAAGGCAACTTCTCGTCGTATCTTGGGTCGAGTCTTCTCGTCATGGCAGCAACGGTGGCGTTCACCGTCGTGCTGGCCGTGCCTGCCGGATTCGCGTTCGCCCGATTCAGATTCCCAGGATCGAAGGTGATCTTCCTGCTCATCCTGGTCGGACTGATGATTCCAGAGGAAGCGTTCATCATTCCGCTGTATTACAACCTCCGCGGCGTCGGCCTCACCGACACGTACTGGTCGCTCATCCTGCCGCAGACGGCGTGGTCCCTCGGATTCGCAATCTTCTGGATGCGCAACTACTTCCTCACGTTCCCAGGAAGCATCATCGAGGCCGCCAGGTTGGATGGCGCGCGCGATCTGAAGGTTTTGTGGCACGTACTGCTGCCATCCGCTCGTCCGGCGATCACGACGGCGTGCCTGCTTGTTGGAATGTGGACATGGAACGAGTTCCTGATGCCGCTCGTGATGATCAGCGGCGAATCGATGCGTACTGCCCCGCTCGCGCTCGCGTTCTTCCAGGGCCAGCACACGACGAACTATTCGCTGCTTGCCGCAGCCGGAACGCTGATCGCTCTTCCGATCGTGGCCCTCTATCTGTTCCTGCAGCGGCATTTCGTAGCTGGCATGCTATCTGGCGCTGTCAAGGGCTGACAGGCGAAGCACTTCGCATGTTAATTCCCGCAGAGAATCGGCCACAGGGTTGAGACTGCCCGCCAGGTGCGGAAAGGTAGGGGACTTCTAACCGCTACCGGAAGGAGAGCTCATGCTCACCCTCACCGAGAACGCAAGCACGATCGTCAAGACCATCGCCGCCCAGACCCCAGGGGCAGAAAGCGACGGTGGCCTGCGGATCAGCAGCAAGGATGCCGAGAGCACCGACTTCACCGTCGCTGTCACGCCGGCACCCGAGCCGCAGGATCAGGTCGTGGAGAGTTCAGGCGCCCGCGTCTTCCTTGAGGAGAACGCGGCAGTCGTGCTCTCAGACAAGGTGCTCGACGCACAGGTCGACGATGAAGGAGCCGTGCGCTTCGCCATCGGACTGCCCCAGGCCTAACACGCTGAAGATTCGCGCGCGCCGTTCGACCGTTCAGGTCGGGCGGCGCTCGTCGCTTGCCCGCAGATCGGTCGTCGCGCCGAGATAACCGGACTGAAAGCGGATGAGCGGCCGCGCCGTCGCAACAGCCGCTCGCCCCATCGCAGTCACCTCCCCCACGAACAGCGTGTGCGTCGCCACCTCATGCTTGGCGACCGTGCGCAGTTCGAACCAACTCAGCGAACCGGCGATCAGCGGCGGCGCACCACCCGCTCGACGAAAGTGCGGAACGTGATCAAGCAGCCCGACAAGCGGATTGCCCTCGTAACCCAAGGCATCCGCAACGCCACGCTGGTCGGATGCGAGCAGGCTCAGCCCCCAATGCTGCACCTCGTCGAGTGCCTCAGCCATGCGTGACAGCGAATACAGACTCACCAGAATCGTTGGTGGGTCATACGACACCGACAAGAAATCGGTGACCGTCACGGCGTTGTCCCAGCCGCGGTGCACCGCCGTCACAACGCCGACGCCCTTGGCAGCGTTCACGCTCAACCGCTTGTACTCATCCTGATCGGCCTCGGATGGGCCGGTGTCAGAGATGACATGTTCCGACCGGGCAGGCTCATTCGGATGCATGCTGCAACTGTACGTCGACGCGTAGCATCGATTGCATGCGCATCGTCGTCATCGGTGGAACAGGACACGTCGGCGGATATCTGATCCCACGTCTGGTCACGGCCGGCCACGACGTCGTTTCGATCAGCCGGGGAAATCGCGTTCCGTACCGAGCGCATCCTGCATGGTCGAAGGTCACCAGCGTCGCGATCGATCGAGAAGCAGAGGACGCCAACGGCACGTTCGGTTCGGCCGTCGCCGAACTGCGCCCAGACGTAGTCATCGACATGGTGTGCTTCACGCCCGAGTCCGCCGAACAACTGGTGGATGCGCTGCGCGGCCGGGTCTCGCTGCTGGTCAGCTGCGGCTCGATTTGGGCCCGGGGCACGCTGACCGAGGTGCCGGCGAGCGAGGATGACGCGCGGCGCCCGTGGGGTGAATACGGCGTAGGCAAGGCCGCGATCGAGGATCTGCTGCTTGCCGAGTCCAGGATGCCTGGCGGCCTGCCATCCATAGTGCTGCATCCCGGTCACATCAGCGGCCCAGGTTGGCGGGTGATCAACCCGGTCGGCA
>DATMTC010000338.1:0-2779 GCA_035565115.1 Microbacteriaceae bacterium
GTCGAACTCGACGCTGACGCCCCAGCCGCGCTTGCCGTGGTAGACCCCGAGTCCGCGCAGAAGGGGATCGCGCGCGCTGACGGCGAGATGGGCGGGCCCATCGTGTCCCATCTCGACGACGCCATCTTCGAAGTTCAGCGCTTGGATCTCGGTGAACGAGCCGCCGGCGCCGACAGTTTCAGAGACGAGTTGCGCGATCGAGGTGCGAAGTTCGTATTCGCCGGCCATCGGGATGCCGCGGGCGGTGAGAAGCGAAGACCCGAGGATCATGCCAGCCCCCAGCCGTTCGTGCTGTTCGCCGTCGAGTCCGCGATGGTAATACGCCACGGTGTCCAGGTCGAAGTCATTGACGAGACGATCGAGACCCACCGACACCTTCGCGCCCCACGCGAAGTCCTCATCGTTCACAGACTCATCCAGCGTGAAGATCTGGCGCGCGAGGTCCATGCGCTCGGCGACTTGAGCATCCGTGACCTCTTCAACGCGCACACGCAGATCGTCGAACTCGAGCACCTCGACGTGTGAACCGAACTGTGTCGAGACCAGAGTGAGGTCGGTCGAGACATCGAGCATGCCGGGGTAGAGATGCCCCATAAGACCGTGCCTGGCATGCCGGAGCGCCGCGTGCACGTGGGCAGCGTGGATCCACTGGTCGATCCGCCGCCACGCGTTCTCGTCGCGCAGCCAGCCCGAAACCGACCGGAACGGGATGCCTGCACGGCGGAACACGTTGCCCACCTCCGGCACCGGGCATTGGCCGCAATAGGCAAGCCATGCTCCGGTGTCGAAACTGGCGTGATCCATCTTCTGCGTCGGCTGCAGATCGATCACCAGCACAGGTGTGTTCGAGCGTTGTGCGATCGGGAGGACCATCGACGAGGTTAGATACGTCGTCAGAAAGATGACGATGAGGTCGCAGTCCGCCCGACGCAGTTTCTCCGCTGCGACGGCGGCCTCCTGCGCATCCGAGATGAAGCCGACGTCTGTCACCTCGGCGTCGAGCTCGTTGAAACGCTGCGTGACGTATCGCGCCGACTCTTGCAATTGGGGCAGAAGGTCAGGAAACTGCGGCCAATAAGCGCCAAGCCCGCCCGCGACAAGCCCGACCCGGGTCTTACGGCGCTGCTTGGCAGGCAGCAGCTCCCGAATCAGCTGGGTCTTGTCAGTCATCGAATGTTCTCCTGTTCGCGAGGATCAGGCGCCCCATCCGGCCTGCGTGCCGCCGACACGGTCCGCCTCGATCTTCTCCTGGTAGCCGGATGCTCCGTATGCGGCCATCGGGTCGGCGGGCAGTCCGCGAGACTCCCGCCACGCTGCAAGATCGGGTCGCACATCGGTGTAGAACGCATCCATCAGCACGCCGTTTGCCCCCAGAACATCACCTGCAGCCTGTGCCGCTGCGAGCGCATCCCGATCGATCAGAAGGGCGCGCGCGGTCATCTCCTGCACGTTGAGCACGGAGCGGATCTGGCCTGGGATCTTCTTCTCGATGTTGTGACACTGGTCGAGCATGAACGCAACATCGGGGTTCGCGTAGCCGCCGCCGCGGATCACTTCTGACAGGATGCGGAACAACTGGAACGGGTCAGCAGCGCCGACGATCAGGTCGTCGTCCGCGTAGAACCGGGAGTTGAAGTCGAACGAGCCGAGCTTTCCGAGTCGCAGCAACTGGGCGACGATGAACTCGATGTTCGTGCCAGGGGCGTGGTGGCCCGTGTCGAGGCACACCATGGCACGTTCGCCGAGCGCTGCCGTGTGCGCGTAGCTGGTCCCCCAGTCCGGCACGTCCGTGTGATAGAACGCCGGCTCGAAGAACTTGTACTCGAGCACGAGCCGCTGGTTTTCACCGATGCGCTCATAGATCTTCGACAGCGAGTCCGCGAGCCTGTCTTGACGCGCGCGGATGTCGTCCTGACCCGGGTAGTTCGTGCCATCCGCTAGCCAGATCTTCAGGTCCCGCGAGCCGGTCTGGTTCATCACGTCGATGCACGCGTAGTGATGGTCGATGGCCTTCTGGCGAATCTTCGGGTCGGAATGGGTCACAGATCCGAGCTTGTATTCGTCGTCTTGGAACGTGTTCGAGTTCACGGTGCCGAGGGCCACACCGTGGTCTTCGGCAAAGCTGCGCAGATCGCTGAACGAGTCGACCAGATCCCACGGGATGTGCAGGGCAACGCTCGGGGCAAGCCCGGTGAACTTCTGCACCTGGGACGCATCCGCGATCTTCTCGAACGGGTCGCGTGGCGTGCCTGGGCTGCCGAAGACCTTGAATCGGGTGCCCGAATTGCCGAACGCCCAGGAGGGCAACTCGATAGCCTGCGCTTCAAGGTCTGAAGCGATCGATTCGAAGTTCATCATGCGTTCTTTCTACTCGCGGTTGCGTCTGTTTCGTGGTGCGTTTGGTCGGATGGCCTGGCGGGCGGCTGGGCGGGCTCAGCAGAGGCCGCCCAGCCACCGAGGCGATTTAGAAGTGGTACTTGTCGATGTTGTTTGCGTCGAACGCCAGCGGTGGCCCGACGATCACCGCTCCGTCTTTGCCGACTTTGAGCGTGCCCAATTTGCCGGCCTTGAAGGTGTCGCCCTCTTTGCCGCTGATCGATCCTGCGACAAGTGCCTTGGCAGCGTAGACGCTCGCATAGCCGATGTCGGACGGATCCCACAGAGCGAATTCCTTCACTGTGCCGTCCTTGACGTACTTGCGCATCTCGTTGGGCAGTCCGAGTCCGACGAGAACGACCTTGCCCTTATACGACGACGTGGACAGATACCGCGCGGTGGC
>DATMTC010000339.1:0-1777 GCA_035565115.1 Microbacteriaceae bacterium
CGCATCACACAGGGCGACTTCGATTGGCTCACGATTGTGTGCATCGTGGCGTTGATTGCAGCGGTCGCTCTTGGCGCCTATTTTGTGCAGAACGCGTATTCGTCTGGCCCGCCCGACATGGTGATCGCCGGTCTGACGGTGATCGACCCGCTCGTCGCCGTCACCATCGGAATCGTCGTGCTCGAAGAGGCGGCTGAAGCTCCGCTGTGGGCGGTCATCGCATTCCTCGTCACCGGCGTCATTGCGATCGTCGGAGTCTTTCGTCTCGCGAGGTACCACCCGCAGATTCAACCCTGACAGCCGTGCGCTGCAGCGTGTTGCGTTTCTTTTCTGCGCATGCGGCGGCTCATGCTTAGACTAGGGTGCTGTATCAGCCTCCGGGTGACATCTCCGGCCACCGACGTAAGGGATCACATCACTTGTCCGATTCGAACGGCCCGTCATCTCATGCGCCGTCAAGGGTGGACCATCCCGCGCCTCTGAAGATCCTCATTGGCTGCGACACGTTCCCACCGGACGTGAACGGCGCCGCGCGATTCGAAGAGCGGCTCGCTGCCGGTCTGATCGCGCGCGGTCACGATGTTCAGATCATGGCCCCTGCAGCATCCAGCAAGCACGGCACCTGGGTCGAGGAACACGGTGGCCAGAAGATGGTCGTGCACCGGCTGCGCAGCTACCGCTGGTACCCACACGACTGGCTGCGATTCGCGCTGCCGTGGCGCACCAAGCAGAACAGCGCGCGTGTGCTCGACACATTCAGACCGGATGCTGTGCACTTCCAGTCGCACATCGTGGTCGGTCGCGGATTGTCGATCGAAGCGCAGAAGCGCGGCATCCGCATCATCGGCACGAATCACTTCATGCCAGAGAACCTGCTTGAGTTCACCGGCATTCCCAAGCGAATGCAGGAATGGGCGATCGGGCTCGCCTGGAATGCAGCACGACGCTCGTTCGCGCGGGCGGAGCGTGTGACGACGCCGACCAAGCGCGCTGCGGAGTTCCTGGAGAAGAACACCGGGCTCACCGGAGTGCTTGCGATCTCGTGCGGCATCGACGCGAACAACTACACGCCAGATTTTCGGCCGCGCACCGAGAACCGCATCCTTTTCGTCGGACGCGTCACGGGCGAGAAGCAGATCGACGTGCTGCTGAAAGCCATGACCCTGCTGCCGAAGAACCTCGATGCGAAACTCGAGATCGTCGGCGGTGGCGACCAAAAGAAGAACCTCGAGAACCTCGCAGTGACACTCGGCATCGCCGACCGCGTCACATTCACCGGATACGTGACCGATGACGAGCTGAGGCAGGCATACACGCGTGCGACAGTGCTCGCGATGCCGTCGATCGCCGAGTTGCAGTCGATTGTCACGATGGAGGCGATGGCGTCAGGTTTGCCGATCGTGGCCGCGAACGCGATGGCGCTGCCACATCTGGTGCACGACGGCGAGAACGGCTACCTGTTCGAACCTGGCAACGCCCAGGCATTGGCTGATGCACTCGAAAAGGTGCTGACGGCATCACCGGATGACTTGAACGCGCTGAAGAACGGCTCACTGCGCCTGATTGCCGCGCATGACATCCAACGAACACTGTCGACGTTCGAGAGCCTGTATCGTGGTGAACCGGTGTCGGATCCACTCGAGGATGCGACGCAGGCCACCCAGGTGGACGAGTAGCGAAACTCGGCTGTTGTGGTGGCTCGGGGCGGTAGCTCAGCTGGTTAGAGCATCGGACTCATAATCCGCCGGTCACGGGTTCAAGTCCCGTCCGCCCCACC
>DATMTC010000340.1:0-18503 GCA_035565115.1 Microbacteriaceae bacterium
GGTCGCCAGAAAACCAACGCACGAGCTGAGCGTCGATCAGCTGCTCGAGCTTCTTGAGGTGGCCGACTGCGCCGATCGCACTCCGGCGAAGCTCTCAGGCGGGCAGCAGCAGCGGGTTGCAATCGCCGTCGCGCTTGCGAATGACCCTCGGGTGCTGTTGGCAGACGAGCCGACCGGCGAACTCGACGAGAAGACATCAGCCGACGTGCTTGAAGCCATGCGTGGCGTCAATCGAGAACTCGGTGTGACCACACTCATCGTCACCCACGATCCGACCGTGTCCGAGCATGTGCGTCGCACGGTGCAGATTCGCGATGGGCGCACGTCAACCGAGGTACTGCGCCGCACCGAACAACATGAGTCAGGTGACGAACGGGTGGTGGCGGAGGAGTTCGCGGTGATCGACCGGGTGGGACGATTGCAACTGCCGCAGGAGTACATGGCGAGCCTCGAGCTGCGGGACCGGGTGCGACTCGCGCTCGAACCGGATCATCTGAGTGTGTGGCCAGGACATGACAGGCATCCGAAACAACCGGATGCTGCCGGGCCGGTCGACCGGGAAGCGCAAGAGGCCGCGGGCCGAGCTGGCGAAGACGCTGGCGAAGACGGGGAGACGCACGATGGCTGAGTCCGAGACGGGAGCTGTGCTGCGTGCTGAGGCGGTCACGCGGGTATTCGGCGATGGCGCTGCACGCGTCACCGCCGTCGCTGACGTGAGTCTGCAGGTCGCCGCCGGCGAGCTGCTGGTGATCAAGGGCCGGTCGGGAAGTGGCAAGACCACGCTGCTCAATCTGCTTGGCGGGCTTGACCGGCCAACGGACGGCGCCGTCTGGCTCGGTGACCTCGAACTCAGTGCAGCGCCAGAAGGCGCACTCGTGGAGGTGCGCAGACGAGAGCTCGGCTTCATCTTCCAGACGTTCGGTCTGGTGCCCGTGTTGTCGGCCGCCGAGAACATCGAGATCCCATTGCGCCTGCTCGGAGTCGAGCCGGCCGAGCGGGACGCCCGGGTTGCCGAGCTGCTTGAGAAGGTCGGTTTGGCCAACCATGGCGCACAGCGCCCGCCCGAGCTTTCAGGTGGGCAACAGCAGCGGGTCGGCATCGCGCGTGCGCTCGCCGTTCGCCCGCGCGTGCTCTTCGCCGACGAGCCAACGGGCCAGCTCGACAGCATGACGGGCGCGGCGATGATGGATCTTCTCGTCGATCTCGTGCACAACGAGGGGGTCGCAGCAGTGGTGACGACGCACGACCCGATGCTGATGGGGCGGGCGGACCGCGTGCTCGAATTGCACGACGGCAGGTTGCAGCACGCGCCTGCACACGGGAGGCATGCTGCGCCCGAGGCGGTCTGAACGGCCGGCACTTCGCACGTTGCCCGGCGGCATCTGAGATGATCGGACGTGCGAGAAGGAGTAGTCCATGGATGACCGCACCGTCACACACAACGAGTTCGAGCTTGAGCGGGTATTCTCGGCTTCGCCACGCGAGGTGTTCAACGCGTTCGCGGTTCCTGAGCTCAAGCGGGACTGGTTCGCGGGGAAAGATGACCGGTCTGTCTCTGATTACGAGTTGGACTTCCGGATTGGCGGACGTGAAGTTGCCCGCATCAGGTCAGCTGATGGCACGGCGCGCACGATCGTCACCCGCTACCACGACATTGTGCTGAACGATCGGATCGTCTACAGCTACGAGGTGTACCGCGGTGACCTTCGATTGTCGGTGTCTCTGGCCACCGTCGAGCTCTTCCCAGAAGACGAAGGAACTCATCTCATTCTCACGGAATCGGGTGTATTCCTCGATGGCCATGACCGCTCGGACTGGCGGGCGGAAAGCATGAACAACCTTCTCGATGCGCTCGGCACGTCGCTGGGCGGCAGGATGTCTGACGAGTAACGGCCGCCGCAGGCAGAGCGCGCGAACACATGCGCGATCGGGCATGATGGATGTGGCACCCGCCGCATAAAAGGAGCACCGTTGGAATACCTCATCTTTGGCTTCGGCTTCATCGTCTTCCTGCCTTTCGCCATCTGGGCCGTCGGAACCGGAGTTCACCACTCCACGTTCGAGCGCACCCGCCTCGAAAAGCGTGGACTCGAAGTCGAAAAGTAGCGGCAAATCCGGCTGAACGGCTCGGCAACTGCCCCCACTTCGGGGGCGACGGCGTCATAATGCCGTGGGCAAACGGTCCCTTCAGTGGAGTACCCGACTCCCCTCAACCCCCACATTGAGGACTAGGCTCCGGACCACGCCAATGCGTGGACCGGGGCCTTTCTTCTCGCTCGGTCGCAGCATCCGTTTTTGCTGATCAGCGTAAAGATGCTTTCCCGGGCGGAATGGGCTATGGTCGTCGGAACACGCCAACTGACGAGGGGAAGCGAACTGATTATGGCCGGCAAATCACCGCGCGGAGGCGCGCTTAAGAAACAGCCGAAAACATCATTGAAGGAAAAGCGGGCGGCGAAGCGGGAGAAGATGGAAGACTCCTTCCTCAAGCCTCGCAAAGGCCAGTAAGCCGCGACTCTAGACAACGACGTCAGTCGCTCACGGTCAGGGCGTCATCCACGGACTCATCCGCGGGTGGCGCCCTGATCTTTTGTTCGCGTGGTCGACCTCCACCCCTCCGGTGGTCGAGTAGCTGCTCGCGCAGCGAGCCGCGTATCGAGACCCCGCAAGACGATCCGTGGTGCCGGACCATAGGCAACTCACGGGTCCCGATACGCTCGCTCAGCTAGCGCTCGTTACTCGACCACTGGCATTCTCCGGTGGTCGAGTAGCTGCTCGCGCAGCGAGCCGCGTATCGAGACCCCGCAACCTGGCCCGCGGTACGGACCATAGGCAACTCAGGGTCCCGATACGCTCGCTCTTCGACAAGCTCAGCGACAGGCGCTCGTTACTCGACCACCGAAACCGTCCGAGCGGTCGAGTAAGTGCCAGGCGACCTTGTGCGCCCGGTGGGGCTCGAACCCACGACCCGCGGATTAAAAGTCCGATGCTCTACCAACTGAGCTACAGGCGCGCGTGCTCTAATCTATCGCGGATTCGGCACATGTTTTGCGCGGGCCGGTTCAATCACGTCGTCGGTGGCCGCTGAAACGGGGCAGCCCCAGCCAGCTTTCCGCCATCGATCGGGATTATCGTCCCGGTGACGAACGACGACGCATCCGAACAGAGCCAGACGGCGGCGGCGGCGACCTCGTCGACGCTGCCGACACGGTGCATGGGGACGCCGCGCCCTGCTGCCGCGATCGCCTGCTCGCCAGCACTCTCCAACCCGTCGGTCAGGATCGGCCCTGGTGCGAGCGCATTCACCCGGATGCCGGCCGCCGCGTAATCGAGAGCCGCCGTGCGGGTGAGCCCGACGACGCCGAACTTGGCCGCCACATATCCCGTCAATCCGGCGACAGCATCCAGCCCGGCCGTCGAGGCCATGTTGACGATCGAACCGCCACCGCCGGCCATCATGGCCGGTATCTCATGGCGCATTGACACGAACACGCCGCGCAGGCTGGTAGCCAGTTCGTCATCGAATGCGTCGAGGGAGAAATCGGCAAGCGCGTTCATGTGGTGATCGCTCATCGCCGCGTTGTTGACCGCCGCGTCCAGCCGGCCAAGTTGGTCGAGAACGCCTGAGATCAGTCGCGCCACTGACGCATCGTCGGTGACATCAACGCTGACAGGTGTCGCGTCGCCACCGGCCGCGCCGATCTGGTCGGTGAGAATGCGCAGTGCATCGATATCGCGGGATGCGGCTACAACGTGCGCGCCGGCCGCCCCCAGCGATCTGGCGACGGCGGCGCCGATACCGCGGCTTGCACCAATGACGAGGGCGACCCGGCCGTCGAGAGCCGGAACCGCGCCGTGCGACTGCGTCTCGCGCGAATCGTCGATTTCATTCATGCTAAAAATGATACATAGTGTGAATTAATTCATCAATGTATAGCGGCCGGCTTCAACCCTTGTCCGCATAGCCGGGATGCACGATCGGATCCAGCCCGAAGTCGGCGGCGAGGAGCCCGAGCAGCTCGGCAAGCTGGGCGCGCTGGTCGGGGGAGAGCGCCTTCGTTACGTCCCGCTCGTGGGCTTCCGCGATGGTGCGCAGGTTACTCAACGCGGTTCGGCCGGCGCCCGTGAGGCCGAGCTCGTGGTTGCGGCGATCGGACGTGCTGCGGGTACGCGTCACGTAACCGGCATCCTGCAATGCGTCGATCAGGGCGACGACTCGGCTCGGCACGGCACCAAGAGTGTCGGCGAGATCACGCTGACTGATGCCGGGGCGCCGGCCGAGGATGCGCAGTACCCCGGCCTGTGCCGGTGTGATGCCGAGTGTTCGCGTGCGCTCTGCGAATCGGGCGGCCGCTGCGCTGCCAAGCTGGGCCAAGAGGAATCCGACGCGGGCAGGGCGTTCAGTTTTGGACACAATTCATATTAGCGCCTTGACAGAATGATTCATAGGGTGAATCATTCTGTCAGAGCCACTAAGCAGGGAATTCAGCCGATCGACCATAAGGAGCCAACCATGACTTCACCGGCAACATCCGACAACGCGCGGCGTCGACCAGACGGTCCGCATCCTGGCGTTCTCGCGATTGTCAGTCTCGCTTTCACGATAGCGGCGGTGGTCGCGTCGGTTCTGATCAGTGCTGGGCAGTTCATTCCGTCGCCGCTTGGCAGCACAGCATCCGTTGCTCAGTACTACCTGTCACATCCCGAGGCGGCCGCGGTCAACGGCTTCCTGGTCTTCGGTTCGGCAATACCGCTCGGCATCTTTGCAGCCGCGATGTACGCGCGGATGCTGCGGCTCGGCATCCGAGTGCCGGGCCCCGGGATCGGCTATTTCGGCGGAATCGCTGCAGCCGTCATGGTGGGGATCGCCGGCCTTATCACTTGGGTGATCGGTCAGTCGATCCCTGGCCAGTCGACGGCGACGATCCACACGCTTGCCTATCTGAGCTATGCGCTCGGTGGAGTCGGTTTCGTGACCGGTGTCGGACTACTGATCGCCGGCATCGCAGTGCCCGCCTTGATTCTCGGCCTTGTGCCCCGCTGGCTGGCGTGGGCCGGGCTTGCGCTTGCGTTGATCTGCGAGGTGAGTTTCGTGAGCATGCTCGCGCCTGTGCTCACGTTCACCCTGCCGATCGGGCGATTCGCTGGACTGGCGTGGCTCATCGCCATCGGTTTCGTGCTGCCGAGAACTCGGCACGATGCGCGCGAGCAGCGAGAAACTGCTGCCGCCGCATCCCGCACGGCGTGAGGTCAGGCTCGCCGACCCGAGATAACCCGCAACAGCCACACGATGATCGCGATGATGGCGAGCACGATGCCCACCCACAGCAACCACTTGACCGCTGCGACGAACCCGCCGACGAGCAGCAGTACAACTGCGACAACCGCGATGATGACCAAGAGGATGTTCATGCCGCGACTCTAGCCCTGTTGTGCCCCGATCGGGGGCAAGCGGGGCGCACCGTGTCGCCAGTGTGGTGGAGACTGGTATGCATGGCGGATGATTTCCACAAGCCGACGATGTTCTCCGGCAGCAAGTTCGAGTCGTTGCACGGGGCCGACGATCCGGCCGAGACCATCAGGATCGCGCACGAGACTGCACACGCATTGCTGGCACGCGTTCGAGCCGATCCCGATCCTGGCGTGGTCGACAGGCTGGTCGCGTTCACCGACGAGAACGGCATAGACGCGATCGCCGAACTCTGGTCGCAATCGTCGCCCCGAAGCCTTCCTGGCACCCTGTGGCGCATTTATCTGCTTCGGCTGGTGATCAGGCAGGACCCTGAGACATCCAGCTACCTGTTCAGACGCGGCGCAGAACTTGCGACCACGATCGACCCGGTCGTCGCCGGCGCCGTGATGCCCACCGGGCCCGCCGAGATCACAGAACTGGCCGACCGGGTGTTGCGCGGCGTCTTCGAAGGCGACTTCGCTATCGCGCTCGAGCGCGCAGCAGCGTTCTGCCGCATCACGGCGATCGGATGCACGAGCCTTGCCGACGACCTCGACGCGACCGACTTCGAGCGCTCGTCTGAGCTGACGAAGCGTGCACTGCGCTTCTCGCAGACCGCGGAAGAGCTAGCAGGATGCGCGCGGCTCTGGCGCGAGGACTCCTTGGACTGAGCGGACCCCTCGCCGGGTCGAGCACGCCGCGGGCACGTTAATGGCCGGGCCGCAGAACGCCTCTCGGCGCGTGGCCGCTCGAAGCGGCAAATAGTGGAGCCCGGGGTTACTGCGGCCCGGCCGCGTACAAGTCTAAACGAATCATCGACGGCCCGTGATCGCTCTGCGCGAAGCCTGGCCGTCGAGACACACCAGCGCTGACCCGACGTGCTGATCCCGAAAAAGGATGCGATGGCGCGCGGAACAGGGCACAATACAGGAACTACCGCGACGATGTCGCACCCCGAGACAGCGGCGCTACTGGGCGGCACCTGACCCCCGGTAGCGCCGCCCTCACGACAACCGCGTGCCGGGCTCCAGCCAGCGCACGAATCGGTGCCCGTTCGATAATTTTCCGCACGCAATGCAGGAAGAATGGGCCCCTCGGCTGGATAGTCCAGTTCGACCCCCGGTTTTTCCTGCATTGCATGCAGTTCGCTGCTTCGCCACCACAGGTGGGTTGCGGGACCTGTTAGGAATGCTCCCTAGGCTTGGGCGGTCTAGTAGCGAGCGCCAGCGAGTGTATCGAGACCTCGGAGCCCGCCTACGGTCCGGAACCGCAGATCGTCTTGCGAGGTCTCGATATGCGGCTCGCTTCGCGAGCAGCTACTCGACCACCGGGATGGTTGCCACAGCGGCGCTACTGGGCGGCACCTGACCCCCGGTAGCGCCGCCTCGCCCGATTTTCGGTCCTACCCGAAGCGGCCGGAGACGTAATCTTCGGTTGCCTGCACCGATGGGTTCGAGAAGATCGACACCGTGTCGTCATACTCGATGAGTTTGCCCGGTTTACCCGTGCCCGCAATGTTGAAGAACGCCGTGCGGTCGGACACACGGGACGCCTGTTGCATGTTGTGCGTGACGATCACGATCGTGTACTGCTGCTTGAGCTCTTCGATGAGATCCTCGATCGCCAGCGTTGAGATCGGGTCGAGTGCGGAACACGGCTCATCCATCAGCAGCACGTCGGGTGACACGGCGATCGCACGGGCGATGCAGAGGCGCTGCTGCTGACCGCCGGATAGCCCGGACCCTGGCAGGTTCAGCCGGTCTTTGACCTCGTTCCACAGGTTCGCTCCCTGCAGGGACTCTTCGACGAGGGCATCCTGTTCGCTCTTGGACATCCTGCGATTGTTGAGCTTGACGCCGGCAAGCACGTTCTCCCTGATCGACATCGTGGGGAACGGGTTCGGGCGCTGGAAGACCATGCCGACTTGCCTGCGCACGAGCACGGGGTCAACCCCTGGCCCGTACAGGTCGTCGCCGTCGATCAGCACCTTGCCGTCGACGTATGCGCCAGGGATGACTTCGTGCATGCGGTTGAGCGTGCGCAGGAACGTTGACTTGCCGCATCCGCTCGGGCCGATGAACGCCGTTACGGTGCGCGGTTCGATCGTCAGGCTGACGCCCTCGACGGCCTTGAACTTGCTGTAGAAGACATTGAGGTCGTGGACTTCGATGCGCTTGGACACGGGTTTCCTTCTTTCGGGTGGCTTAGCGGCCGTACTTGGGCGCGAACACGCGCGCGACGATCCGGCCGATCAGATTCAGCAGCATCACGATGATGATCAGCGCGAGCGCGCCGGTCCACGCCCGCTCCAGGAATGCGGATGCTGGTGAGCCCTGGTTCGCGTACTGCGTGTAAACGAAGACTGGAAGCGTCATCATCCGCTCGCTGAACAGGTTGTAGTTCATGCTCGCCGTGAATCCGGCGACGATGAGCAGAGGAGCGGTCTCGCCGATGACACGGGCGATCGAGAGCATGACACCAGTAGTGATCCCGGCAAGCGAGGTCGGCAGTACGACCTTGACAACCGTCAGCCACTTGGGAACGCCGAGTGCAAGTGACGCCTCGCGCAGTTCATTCGGAACCAGCCGCAGAATCTCTTCGCTCGACCTCACAACCACCGGGATCATCAGCACAGACAGTGCAACCGAGCCCATGAAGCCGCTGCGGATGCCGGGCTGGCCGCTGATCAGCGCGAACAGGGCGTATGCGAACAGTCCGGCAACGATCGAGGGAATTCCCATCATTACGTCGACGAGGAAGGTGATGCCGCGGGCGAGATGACCGCGACCGTACTCGACGAGGTAAATGGATGTGAGCAGTCCGATCGGCACCGAGATGAGCGCGGCCATCCCCGTGACCTCCAGGGTGCCAACGATGGCGTGCAAAGCACCCCCACCCGCCCCGATCACGTTGCGCATGGACTCCGTGAAATATGTGACGTCGAAACGGGCCATGCCGTTGGCGACAACCGTCCACAGCAAAGACACCAGCGGCAGCAGGGCTATGACGAACGCGGTGGCAACCAGCGATGTGACCAGCCGGTCCTTGGCGCGACGAGAGCCTTCCACCAAAAGAGACAGCACGAAGAGCGAGACGTCGAACAGCACCGTGCCGAAGAAGATCGCGCCGACCAGATTGAAGTCTTTGCTTGCGCCGCTTGCGGCGAGCACTGCGAAGATCGCGCCGAAGACGATCCAGCTGCCAACAAGAACCCACCACGCGGTGCCGCGGGGCAGCTTTCCCGCCGTCAGCGAGTTCGTCATCGGGCGTGCAGCAGTGGCTGTTGCCGTGGCCGTCGTCATCAGTTCGCTCCCGAGAATGCCTTGCGCCGCCCGACAACGTAGCGGGCGATCGAGTTGACGAGCAGGGTCACAACGAACAGCACAAGACCGGTGGCAAGCAGCGCATTTACCGAGATGCCGGATGCTTCAGGGAACTGGAGCGCAATATTGGCCGCGATCGTGTTCGGATTCTGTGATTGCAGCAGAAAGAAGTTGACGACCAGCGCAGGGGAGAGCACCATCGCGATGGCCATCGTCTCGCCGAGCGCGCGTCCGAGCCCGAGCATGGTGGCAGAGACGATGCCTGCCCGAGCGAACGGGAGAACAGCCATCCGCACCATTTCCCAACGTGTCGCCCCGAGCGCTAGCGCCGCTTCTTCGTGCAGGCGAGGGGTTTGCAGGAAGATCTCGCGGCAGATCGCGGTCATGATCGGGAGCACCATGACCGCAAGCACGATGGATGCCGTCAGAATCGTGCGCCCGGTGCCGGACACGGGCCCGGCGAACAGCGGGAACCAGCCGAGGTGGTCGACCAGCCAGGCGTAGAACGGCTGCAGGAATGGCGCGAGCACCGTGATGCCCCAGAGTCCGAACACGACGGACGGGACGGCGGCGAGCAGGTCGATGATGTAGCCGAGGGTCTGGGCAAGTCGGCGGGGTGCGTAGTGCGAGATGAACAGCGCGATGCCGATCGAAAGCGGCGTTGCGACGATCAGGGCGATTGCGGCCGACCACACGGTGCCGAAGACCAGGGGCCCGACGTATGTCCAGAAGTTGGTGGCCTGGCCTGGCAGTTCCTTCGCCGGCGCGAAGAACGCGGGCAGGCTCTGCACGATGAGAAAGATGGCGACGGCCGCCAGAACAGCCAGAATGAGTGAGCCGGCGATGACCGTGCTCGATCCGAATACTCGATCGCCGATGCGCACTTTGACTCGCTCAGTGCGGGCTGTCTCTGTGGTCATTCTCTGCCTTCTCGCCCTCGTTCACGAGGCGGTTGGTTGCTTCCAGGGCTGAGGCCCGGACTGACACGCAGCCCGGGCCCAGCCATGATGGTGCTATTTGATGCTGTCGATTGCTGCCTTCACCTTCGCGGCGAGTTCGGATGCCAGCGGCGCCGAACCTGCAGACTTCGCTGCTTCCTGCTGTGCTGCGTCGCTTGCGGCGTATCCGGCGTAGCCCTTGACGAGGTCGGCCTTTGCCGAGTCCTTGTACTCCTGGCAAGCGATCATGTAGCTGACCAGAACCAGCGGCCACGCGTCTTTGTCGGTGTTGGTGCGGTCGATCGCGATCGCGAGGTCGTTCTTGTCGCGACCTTCGGCAACCGGGGACTTGGCCACGACGTCGGCGGCTCCTGCCGCGCTGATCGTGGAGAACGAGTCTCCGACCTTGAGCTGTGCCTTGCTGAGTGAGCCAGCTCCCGAGTCATCGATGTACGCGATGCTGTTCTTCGCGTTCTTGACGGCATCGGCAACGCCCGAGGTGCCCTTGGCTGCGTCGCCGACCTGGTATGGGAAGGTCTGCGATGCAGGCTTGGTCCAGACGTCCTTCGCGTTAGCTGCGAGGTACTCGGTGAAGTTCTGGGTGGTGCCAGAGTCGTCGGACCGGTGCACGACGGTGATCGCGTCGCTCGGCAGCTTGGCGCCGTCGTTGAGTGCGGCGATCTTCGGGTCGTTCCAGGAGGTGATGGCTCCGCTGAAGATGCCTGCGATGGTTGCCGCGTCGAGTTTCAGGTCCTTCAGACCATCCACGTTGTATGCGATCGCGATCGGCGAAATATAAACGGGGAGGTCGATGGCTGAACTGCCCGCTGCGCATCCGACGAAGTCGCTCTTCAACTCGTCGGCGCTCAACGCCGCGTCCGAGCCGGCGAAGTCAGCTGAGCCGCCGATGAAGCTGGTGCGCCCGGCACCGGAGCCCTGCGGGTCGTAGTTGACGGTCACGTCGGGGTTGGCGGTCTGGAATCCGGTTGCCCATGCGGTCTCTGCAGCGCCCTGGGCGGATGATCCGATCCCGTTGAGCGTGCCAGAGTATGACTTCGCGGACGCGGAGCCGGAGTCGCTGGGGCTGCTGCCGCCCTCGTTCGCGGCGCAGGCACTAAGAGCGAGCGCGGCGACGGCCAGGACAGCCATCGGTGCGCCAAAACGCTTGAAGTTCACAAAGAATCCCTTCGGGATGTGTTTGAGGTCGAATTGGGCCGGTGCTGACCCGCCTGCGACGCTATGCCTGGTGCATTACCAGAGTCCCCCGGGCGGGTAAACGGGAGGTTAACGAGCGGCGAATCCGCTGCCCCGCTTGTTGGACACGACACACAGTTTGGCGGTCGAGTAGCGAGCGCCAGCGAGCGACCTTCCGGTCCGTTCCGCAGACCGGGTTGCGAGGTCTCGATACGCGGCTCGCTGCGCGAGCGGCTACTCGACCACCGGAATGGTGCGAATCCGGAGGTCTCGATACGCGGCTCGCTGCGCGAGCAGGACCCTCGCTCGCAGGCTCGCTCGGCGCTGGGGTCGCGGATCGCTTCGCGATCCCTTGAGCTCCACCGCGCTCGACCACCGGACAGTTTCGGTGGTCGAGTAGCGAGCGCCAGCGAGCGTATCGAGACCTCGCTGCCGCCCTGTGGGACGGAACCACAGATCGCCTTACGGCGGCTCGCTGCGCGAGCAACTTCACTTCGAGACAGCCGCGGGCGGCCTCCTCAGGACACCGCTCGACCAACGGGAACGTTTACGCGCCGGCCAGGTGCGTTTCGATCGCAATGATGCCCGATGCAGGATTCGACGCAGACAGGTGCACAACCGAATACCCGCCGGTCTCGAGCGCAGCCGCATCGCGGATGTACGAACCCATCGTCGTGCCAGTGGCAAGCGCGATCTCGCGCAGAATCTCGGGCAGAACGGGCCCGTGGCTGCACAGCACAGCGGTCTTCAGCTTGCGCACACGCCGTCCGATGACCTCACGAACGTTCCCGGTGCCGCTCTCGAACGCGTCCTGACTGATCCCAGGTTCCTTCACCGGTTTCAGGCCGTATGCGGCAGCAAGAGGCGCCACCGTCGCCGCGCAGCGCACGGCAGGACTCGTCAGCAACTTGCGCGGTCCCCAGGCTGCGATGGGCCCCACATTCGCCGCAGCCTGCTTGACGCCCTTCGGCAGCAGTGGCCTTGTCGCATCCGGGCCATCCCAATCCGATGGCGGCGTCGCCTTGCCATGTCGCAGGGCGATCAGCGCGAACGTGCGCGTGACGCCCTCGTCCACGAGCGCTGCGAACGCGTCGATGATCTCAATGTCGTGTTCGTAGCTGAGGTATCTGCGGGCCTTCTTCACTGTGACCCATTCCAGCGCGGCGACTTCGCCGTTCGGAAGAAAAGTGGATGCCGCAACGGCGGCTTCCGCGACTTCGGCGGCCCAGTAGTGCACGAACTTTTCACGGCCGCTCGAGATCACGTAGTTCGTGATGCCGAGCGGAACGCCCAGGTGCACGCTCAGCCCAGTCTCCTCCTTGACCTCGCGCACTGCGGCCTGGGGGAGTGTTTCGCCAGGGTCGACCTTGCCCTTCGGCAGCGTGACATCCGCGTATCGCGTTCGGTGGATCACGAGGATGTTCATCTTGCCGTCGATTACCCGCCAGCACACGGCTCCCGCCGCGTAGATCGCAGTCGAGGTCACCGGCGCGATCCCAGGCGCGGGCGATGAGAGATCTGCTGCATGAGCCTATTCTGCAGGTCATCGAGCGGATGTCCAGCCTCGTCGACGCTATGGCGAACCCAGGTGCCGTCGGATTCGAGCGCCCACGACGACGTGCGATCGTCCATCGCCCGGTCCATCAGGGCATCCAATTCGGCGATGTGCGCAGGGTCGGTCAGCCTGACAAGCGCTTCGACGCGGCGATCCAGGTTGCGGTGCATCATGTCAGCGCTGCCGATGTACACCTGCTGATCGCCGTCGTTCGCGAACGCGTAGATGCGTGAGTGCTCAAGGTAGCGTCCGAGGATCGATCGCACGCGGATGTTCTCGCTGTAGCCTTCCTGCCCGGGCTTCAGTCCGCAGATGCCACGCACCCACAGGTCGATGGGCACGCCTGCGCGGCTTGCCCGGTAGAGGGCGTCGATGATCGCTTCGTCGACGATCGAATTGAGCTTGAGTCGGATGCCGCTCGGCTTGCCCGCTTCGGCGTTCTTACGTTCGGTGTCGATCGCTTTGATCAGGCCCTTGCGCAGGTGCAGCGGGGCAACGAGCAGTCGCTTGAATTTCTTCTCGATCGCATACCCGCTCAACTCGTTGAACAGGCGGGTGAGATCCTTGCCGACCTGATCGTCGGTGGTGAGCAGGCCGAGATCCTCATAGATGCGGCTGGTCTTCGGGTTGTAGTTTCCGGTGCCGATGTGACTGTAGTGCCGCAGCGCGCCCTTCTCCTGGCGGATCACGAGCGCGAGCTTGCAATGCGTCTTCAGACCGACGAGGCCGTACACGACGTGCACACCGGCCTTCTCGAGCTTTCGCGCCCATTCGATGTTCGCCTGCTCATCGAAACGCGCCTTGATCTCGACAAGTGCCAGCACCTGTTTGCCCGCCTCAGCGGCGTCGATCAGAGCTTCCACGATGGGGCTGTCACCGGATGTTCTGTATAGCGTCTGCTTGATGGCGAGCACGTCAGGGTCTCTTGCCGCCTGTTCGAGAAACGCCTGCACGCTCGTCGCGAACGACTCATACGGATGATGAAGCAGCACGTCGCGCCGCGCGACAGCTGCGAAGATGTCCGGCTTGGCATTCGGCTCGCTCGGCATCAGCTGGGCAGCAGTCGTCGGCACGTGGTTCGGGTAGTGCAGGTCCGGCCGGTCGATCTTGGCGAGATCGAACAGTCCGCCGAGATCCAGCGGTGCAGGCAGCCGATAGACCTCTTGTTCCGTGACCGACAGTTCGCGCACGAGCAGGCCGAGAGTCACGGCATCCATGTCTGCCGTCACCTCGAGGCGGATGGGCGGTCCGAACCGGCGGCGCAGCAGTTCCTTCTCCAGCGCCTGGATGAGCGATTCCGTCTCGTCTTCGTCGACCTCGACGTCTTCGTTGCGGGTGACCCTGAACACGTGATGCTCGAGAATCTCCATGCCGGGAAACAGGTCGCCGAGGTGATTGGCGATCAGGTCTTCGAGCATGATGAACCGCATCTGATCCACCGACTCGCGCTGATCGATGCGCACGAATCGCGGAAGCATCGGGGGAACCTTGAGCCGCGCGAACTGCTCCTTGCCCGTCTTCGAATTGCGCACGCGGATGGCGAGGTTGAGCGAGAGCCCTGAGATGTACGGGAACGGATGCGCCGGGTCGACAGCCAGCGGCATCAGCACGGGGAAGATCTGCTGGGAGAAGATCTCCCGCATCTGCACCTTGTCTGCCGTGTCGAGGCTGTCCCAGGTGGCGACCGTGATCCCTGACTCGGCTAACACCGTTGACACGAGCGTGTGGTACGCCGCGGCGTGACGCGTCTGCAGTTCGTGCGCGGTCTCTGAGATGTCTGCGAGAACATCCACAGGTGCGCGACCCACGTTGGTCGGCACGGCGAGTCCGGTCAGGATGCGCCGCTTCAGCCCCGCGACGCGCACCATGAAGAACTCGTCGAGGTTGCTCGCGAAGATCGCAAGAAAGTTCGCCCGCTCGAGCGCAGGAACACTTGGGTCCTCGGCAAGTTCGAGCACGCGCTGGTTGAACGCGAGCCAGCTGATCTCACGATCGAGGTACCGCTCTGGCGGCAGCGTCGGGTCGCTTTCCGGGTTCCACGCTTCAAAGTCTTCGTCGAAGTCGCTTCCGAGGCCACGGTCGATCGGGCCAGCATCCGTCACAGTGTTCTCGCCGTCCATCACAACATCATGGCACCAGCTCAGGGACGTCTGTACTGAACATCCACCGTACGGTCTGCGAACCCGAGGGATCGGTAGAGGTGAACAGCCGCAACATTGTCCGCCTCGACATACAAGGTGGCCGCACTGCAGCCGCGTGCGCCAAGCCGTTCAAGGCCGGCGCGCATCAAGGCTCGGCCCAGCCCACGACCGGCCTGGGATGCGTCGACGCCGATCACGTAGATCTCGCCTTCGTCGGCCCCCGGCTCGATCTTCAGCCAGTTGTAGCCGATCATGATGCCTGATGCGTCGCGAGCGATCAGAAAATCACCCGCGCGAAACCATGACTCTGCCATGCGCTCGCGCAGGTCGTTGTCGGTGATGGCGCCCTGCTCTGGGTGGCCGGCAAACACGCGCGCGTTGAGTGCGACCCACTCGGCAGCATCCGTGCTCGGGTCGAAGGCGTCAATCGTCGCTGAGCTCGCGGTCCCTGAGCCGGTCCCCGAGCTTGTCGAAGGGCCGGTCCCTGAGCTTGTCGAAGGGCCCGCACCCGCAGCATCCGGAATCGGCGACAGCCGCAGCTGCAGCAGTGTGCGCACGGCCTCGAAGCCATGCCGCGCGGCCAGGATGCGCGCAGCAGGGTGATCGCCGTGCGACCACGCTGTCACCTCGCCCTGAATGGTGGGCAGCAGTCCGCTGACCGCGACCCCGCCGAAACCCTTGCCGCGGAAGATCGGATCGACCACCAGGTCGAGTTCGCCGTGGCCGATGATCGCTGCGCCGATCGCGCGTGCGTGTTCGTCTTGCGACCAGACGGTGGCCACCACCGGGGTGCGCCTGCCAGAGGCAACGTCGAGCCGCGCCTGCTCATTGAACGGGTCGTACCCATCGACGTCGCGCGCTGCATCCGCAACCCGATAGAACTCTGCTGCTGCCTCGGTCGAGGTGAGGTCAGGTACCGACAGGCGGAGCGAGTCGCTCATTGTCCTCTTCATACACGTTGAACCGATAACCGACGTTGCGCACGGTGCCGATCAGCGACTCGAGGTCACCGAGCTTCGCGCGCAGCCGTCGCACGTGCACGTCAACGGTGCGCGTTCCGCCGAAGTAGTCGTATCCCCACACCTCGCTGAGCAGCTGCTCACGAGTGAACACGCGCGACGGATGGGTGGCGAGAAAGCGCAACAGCTCGAACTCTTTGAACGTCAGGTCGAGCGGGCGCCCGCGCACCTTCGCCGAGTAGCTCGCCTCATCGATGGTCACGCCGGATGTCTGGATCTTGGTCTGCGTGTGCTCTGCCTCGTTGCGGCCGAGCGCCAGCCGGATGCGCGCATCCAGTTCGGCGGGCCCTGCTGCTTCCAAAAGCACGTCGTCGACACCCCACTCGGCGTTCACTGCAGCAAGCCCGCCCTCGGTAAGAACCAGAAGCATGGGCACAGCGATACCCGTGGTGGTCAGGATCTTGCACAGCGACTTCGCCCCGGCCAAATCCTGCCGGCCGTCAACGATGATGATGTCGCAGCTCGGTGCGTTCACGAGCGAAGCCGGCGCGGCCGGTATCTGTCGCACCCGATGGCTGAGCAGCCCGAGAGCCGGCAGCACCTCCACTTCAGGCGCGGCAGTCAGTATCAAAAGCTGAGCCAACGGACCTCCCGAGCGTGCGTGTGCTGAATTCTACCGGACGGTCCGTTGCCGCCGAGCCGCGCCCCACGAGCGCTGGATGCGGGTGAAGAGGCACAATGGGTGTGTGACGACAGAAGCGCTCGCGCCAACGACCAGGTGGATGAGCATCGCAATCGTCTGGATTCTGGCCGCGATCGCTGCAGTATGCATCGGTATCTTCTCCCGTCCGGCCGAGTATTCGGCATGGATTGCGCTCGCGCTCGGCGGCTGCACCGTCGCAGCGTTCGCTATCCAGCTGGCAACCCAGGTGACCAACGGATTCGTCGGCCGCCTCGCGGCCAGCCTCGTCGGCGCACTGTTCATCCTCGCTGTCGCAACCGCCGTGCTGTGGCTCGTCGCCGCCGGACTAGACTGAAGCCATGCTTGTGACCTTGGAACTCGTCTTTGTCGGACTTCTCGGCTTGGCGAGCCTGGCAATCGCCGGGATTTCCGTTCTGGTCGTGTACAACCTCTTTCGGGGGCAGCGCTAAGCGCTTGCGCAACTCATGATCGAGATCCCGACCGGGCTTGACCCCGAGGTGGTTCCGCTCTCCTGGCTGCTTGGCGTCTGGGAGGGCACGGGCGTGCTCGACTACGCCATCCAGACCGATTCCCGCGACGAGCACGTTCAGCACGAATTCGGTCAGCGCATCAGTTTCAGCCACGACGGTTTGCCGTACCTGAACTACAACTCATACACCTGGCTGCTCGACGAGAAGCAGACGCCGCTGGTGGCAGAGACCGGCTACTGGCGGCTGCACAGAACGCTCACGGCTGGGGACCCTGGCCCTGCGATGCTGCCCGGCGTCGGGCAGCGGCCGTTCACCGATGCCGAAGCGGTCGAGACATTGCGCAACGAGGCCGGCGCGTTCGACATCGAAGTGTCGATCGTGCATCCGGACGGTGTCAGCGAGGTCTACCTCGGCCAGGTTGCCGGCCCGCGCATCGACCTGTCGACGGATGCCGTCATGCGCACAGCGGGCTCGAAAGAATACGTTGCGGCCACGCGACTATACGGACTGGTGGATGCTCACCTGCTGTGGGCGTGGGACGTCGCCGCACTCGGACAAGACCTGCGCACTCATGCCTCAGGCAGATTGGCGAAGGTGGACTGATGGACACATCCGCATTCGGACCGTCCGAATTTCTTGGATTGCCCGGCGCCGTTGACGGAACCGGCGCGGACGCCGGGGTGCCTGCTCACTACGGGAATCCGCTCGGTGAGCAGCGTCGATTGGCCGAGTCGGGCGCGATCGTCGACCTGTCGAACCGCGCGGTTCTGACCATCAGCGGGCCTGACAGGCTCAGCTGGCTGGATTCGATCAGCAGCCAGAGGCTGATTGGGCTGGCGCCGGGGGAATCCTCGGAGACACTGCTGCTTGAGATCACCGGGCGGCTCGAGCACGCCGTGCGGCTGGTCGACGATGGTGAGAGCCTGTGGCTGCTGGTCGAAGCTGCAGAAGCCACCGGCCTCGTCGATTTTTTGAACCGAATGCGATTCATGCTTCGCGTCGAGGTCGCCGATCGCACGGCTGAGTTCGCGACGATCGGCTCGATGGCTGCGGATCCGCCGAGTGGCGACGCTGCGGTGACCTGGCACGACCCATGGAGCAGCGTGAGCGCAGGCGGCCATCAGTATTCTCGCGCCCAGGAGCATCCGGCTGCCGGCTGGACCTGGAGCGAAACCGTCATTCCCCGCAGCGCGCTTGCGGCGCTCGCCGCGCGTGTCGCATCCGGCGAGCTGTTCGCGGCCGGAACGCTGGCTGTCGAAGCGCTCCGCATCGCCGCATGGCGACCGCGATTTGCGACAGAGGTCGACGAGAAGACGATCCCGCACGAACTGGACTGGCTGCGCACGGCCGTGCATCTGAACAAGGGCTGCTACCGCGGTCAGGAGACCATCGCGAAGGTGCACAATCTGGGTCACCCGCCTCGTCGTCTGGTGATGCTGCACCTCGACGGCTCAGAATCGGCGCTGCCTGGGCCAGGAGCCGCTGTGTCGGTCGAGCGTGACGGCGAACAGCGGGTGGTCGGGCAGATCACCTCGAGCGCGCAGCACTACGAGCTCGGACCGATCGCGCTCGCCGTCGTCAAACGATCGACGGATGCTGCTGCTGTGCTGAGCGTGGATGCCGACGGCGTGCATGTGGCTGCGGCCCAAGAGGTCATCGTGCCACCAGACGCGGGGGCGGAGGCAAACGTGCCCCGCCTGCCTCGGCTGGGCGCTGTCCGGCGCCCTGCGCGCTGACCCCGTCGCATCCATCACCCGCTTCTCCGCCG
>DATMTC010000341.1:0-7684 GCA_035565115.1 Microbacteriaceae bacterium
CCGTCGATCTCGGCCGTCGTGATCAACGGTGGCTTCGACCTGTCTGAACCGATCGATCGGCTCATCGACGGTCTGCGCTCGACACTGCCGATCATCCGCACCGAGTACGGCAGCTACGACACCACGGTGCGCATTACGCACACGCGCGGTCGCCTGGCGGCCGACTCGGAGCGCAAGCACAACACGGCGCTCGCGCTGTTCGAGAAGAACGTCGACGCCGATGCGCTGTACGCGCTTCTTGATGTCGAACGGTCGCATATCCAGACGCCGCTGATGTTCGAATACGGTCTGATCGAGCGAGCGCGCGCGGACCGCAAGCACATCGTGCTTCCTGAGGGCGACGACGATCGCATTCTGCGGGCGGCCAGCATCGTGCTCGCGCGTGGGATCGCCGACCTTACGATTCTCGGCGACGAGGCTGACGTGCGCTCGCGCGCGACCGGGCTCGGTGTCGACGTTTCGGCCGCACGCGTGATCAGCCCGTTCGACGAGGTGCTGCGGGATCGGTTCTCGCGGGAGTATGCCAGGTTGCGGGCGCACAAGGGGCTGACGCTCACCCAGGCGAGCGACACTGTCACGGACGTGTCGTACTTCGGCACGATGATGGTGCACGCGTCTCTTGCAGACGGGATGGTCTCAGGGGCAGCGCACACGACGGCGCACACCATCCGGCCGGCTTTCGAGGTGATCAAGACGCGGGAAGGAGTGTCCGTCGTCTCCAGCGTGTTCTTGATGGCGCTCGCCGACCGGGTGCTCGTCTATGGCGACTGTGCTGTTATTCCAGATCCGACATATGACCAGTTGGCGGACATCGCGGTGTCGTCTGCCGAGACCGCAACGCAGTTTGGGATCGAGCCGCGCATCGCGATGCTGTCGTATTCGACGGGGGAGTCCGGCTCAGGCGTTGACGTTGAGAAGGTGCGCGCCGCGACGGAGCTCGTGCGCAAGCGCCGCCCGGACTTGCTTGTCGACGGTCCGATGCAGTACGACGCGGCGGCGGATGCTGCTGTCGCCGCCACGAAAATGCCCGATTCGCCGGTGGCCGGGCAGGCGACCGTGTTTATATTCCCAGATTTGAATACAGGCAACAACACGTACAAGGCGGTGCAGCGAAGCGCTGGAGCCGTGGCGATCGGACCGGTGCTGCAGGGACTGCGCAAGCCGATCAATGACCTGTCACGCGGAGCGCTCGTCGACGACATCGTCAACACGATCGCGATCACTGCCATCCAGGCCCAAGGTGATTCGTGAGGTCGCAGCTCGGCGTCGCGGCGCGCATCCGCCTACGTCACGGTGCACCCTCTCAGGGCCGGTCTCTCAGGGCCGGTTCCAATCCCGTTTCAGCGATTCTGCCCACTTCAAGGGGACGATATCGCTGAAACGGGATTGGAGCGCGGATGGAGTGCGCCGTCGAGTTCGGATGGAGCGCGGCGTGGAGCGCGGCGTGGAATGCAGCGACCGACGAGCAAGACGACGAGCAGGAACTGACAAGACGAAAGTGAGCAAAGCCACATGAGCAGCATCCTGGTGATCAACAGCGGCTCGTCGTCGTTCAAGTACCAGCTCATCGACATGGACGAGGAGCAGACGCTCGCGACCGGTCTGATCGAGAGAATCGGCGAGGCGAGCGGGCATGCCAAGCACACCGGTCCGAACGGATCGACGGAGCGGACTCTGCCGATTCCCGACCACACGGCAGGCTTCAAGGTCATGCTTGACGCGTTCGAATCCGACGGTCCGAGCCTGAAGGAGAGCGCGCCGATCGCGGTTGGGCACCGGGTGGTGCACGGCGGCAAACGGTTCTTCGAGCCGACGCTGATCACCGACCTGGTGAAGATCAACATCGAAGACCTTTCAGAGCTGGCCCCACTGCACAATCCCGCGAACCTGCAGGGGATCAACGCGGCGCAGAAGGCGTTCCCCGATCTGCCGCACGTTGCCGTGTTCGACACGGCGTTCCATCAGACGCTTGCACCGGAGGCATACACGTATGCGATCGACGCCGAGTTGGCCGAACGGCACAGGGTGCGGCGATACGGATTCCACGGAACCTCGCACAAGTACGTGTCTGAGGCGGCCGCGGCATTCCTCGAGCGTCCGCTCGGTGAGTTGAAACAGATCGTGCTGCACCTGGGCAACGGCGCGTCGGCCTGCGCGGTGGATGGCGGCAAATCCGTCGAGACCAGCATGGGCATGACGCCGCTCGAGGGTCTGGTGATGGGCACGCGATCCGGCGACATCGACCCGGCCGTGCTGTTTCACCTGAACCGAACGGCCAAGCTCGACATCGCAGAACTCGACGACCTGCTCAACCGGCACAGCGGCCTGCTCGGCCTCAGCGGGCACGGCGACATGCGCGACGTGCAGTCAGCGGCTGAGCACGGCGACGCTGCCGCTTCGTTGGCTCTCGACGTCTACCTGCACCGGCTCACACACTATGTCGGCGCGTATTACGCGCTGCTCGGCGGGCTCGACACGATCGTGTTCACGGCAGGCGTCGGTGAGAACAGCCCGATTGTGCGCGCCCGTTCGCTTGCAGGATTGGATGCCCTCGGCATCCGCATCGACGCCGAACGCAACGAGTCGGATGCTCGCGGTCCGCGAGTGATCTCGGCGGACGACTCGCGCGTCATGGTGCTCGTAGTCCCCACCGACGAGGAGTTGGAGATCGCCAGGCAGACGCTGTCGGTCGTTCGGTAAGTCCGGCCGGTGCTCGGCGTGGCCGCCGGGACTGCGCACGCCGCACGTGTAGTTGCGTGCGCTCACGATGAGATTCCGTCGACACGCCGTCACTTCGGGTGGTTTCGTCGGCGTGTCGACCGGATCTCATAACGACGGCCCGAAGATCGTGCGGGCATCCGCGTTGACGACGAGCGCAACGAGTCGAATGCGCGGCCCGCGCGATCTCAACGGACGACTGAAGCGTCACGGTGCCTGGTGTCCCCAACGACGAAGAACTCAAGTTCGCCACGCAGACGCGGTCGGCGGTTCGCCTCGTTGGAGTCGACCGGTAGCGTGCCACTTCGATTGCCGACCTGGCGGCGCGAGAATCGGCCCCAGTTCAGGGGCCAGAAGACTGAGAAATCGCTGATATTCCGGGACACCGAGTGGTTGGTCCTTCCCAACTGGGCTTGTCCTGTGCGCGCGCTGGCCGATAGCCTCACAACGTCTGGCAAGCGCCCGGCAATTTGAGAGTAAGCGTGCCTCCTATCCGACTTCGGGGCGTGCTGACGCTAGGGGAAGCGAGTTGGCCTGTGCCACATTCTGAAGTTCCGCAATCAATGCACCGTCGCCCGATTGGGAGAGGTGGTGCATTCGGCCTCGGTGGCGGGGCTGTAGCCCTCGGGTTGGCGATCGCGCTGGTCGTTCCATCGGCCGCCAATGCCGCAGATGTCGTATCGCAAGGCAACGGGCAACTGATCAACACGTCACTTTTCAGTACCGACCTGTTGGATTCGATCGCTTCCCTGAAGGGCGCGACGGCAATCAACACGACGGCAACGGGTGACGTGACCTCTGACACGCCGCTAGACGCAAGCGTTCTCTCCGGCATAGCCGCCATCAAGGCCGGTCCGACAGACCTGTTCGGCACGAACGGAATCATTCAGCTTGGCGCCGTCGGCCAGTACGCACAGGCAAGAGATGACGGCTCGTCCGTTGCGTTCTCCGGCACTGTAACGGCCGCTCCGAGCCTGGTTGGTGCGGGCACCACCCCGACCGGATCCAACCTCGGCACGCCAGGCGGCGACAGCAGCGCCGAGATCAAGGTCGGAACGGCCGCCATCCTCGGAGGCACCGACCTGGTCAACCTCGACGTGCAGATCGGCACTCTTGCCGCATCGGCACAGGAGTTGGCCGACGGGACGCAGTCCGGCAAGTACACACTCGCCGATTTGAACACCGGCGTCGGCGGCACGCTCGTGCAGGGCGTCACCAGTGTCCTGCGCCCTGCCATTGAGACGCTCATCACCGCGGCCGGTGTTGCTGGACTGACGGGTTTGACTGACCCGATCAACTCGGACGGCACGGTGACGGTTTCGCTCACCGATCTTCTGGCCGAAGCCGGTGTTGCAGATGTGAACGCCTTGCCGCAGGACACCAACCTGCTGACCTACCTGCCAGCTGCACTTGTGACCAAGCTCACCAGCGGCGTCAACAGCATCATCACGGCCGTGCAGGCCAAGGTTGCGGATCTCGGACTCGGCGGGCTTATTCTCGGCACTGCGCTCGGCGTGGCACAGGGGATCATCAACCCTGTCCTGTCCGGTCTGTCGACCACCCTGGCCGGCCCGCTCGGTGACGCGATCGACGCGATCGCGCAGCTGGACGTGAACCACCAGGTGACCGGTTCAGACGGATCGTTCACGCAGACCGCTCTGCGAGTGGGGCTCGGCAGCGACGGAAGCATCGCCGCTGTCAACCTCGCTAACGCGACGGTTGGCCCGAACGCCGGTATTGCAGCCGTGCCGATCGCCAACCAGTCGTCGCTGACCATCGCGGGCCTGCTCGCGATCCTCGTGCTCGGCGTCGGAATCGTCGTCGCACGCCGCCGCCGCGTAACTTCGGCAGCGTAGGGTCGTCTCATGTACATCGGAAAGATCGGTGGCGGGGCAGGCACAGCCGGGGCTCTGGCACTTACGGGATCGACGATCGGGTGGTACCCGGTGATCGGTTTGGCGCTCGTTGTCGCCGGATTCATCATCGCGCGTATTGCCTATCGCCACCGCCGCGAAATAGCAGCATCGCGGACGCAATAGATATCGTCGCAATAGATTGTGACATCCGAGAGGAGAGTGGGGCGGTCACGCACCCACTCTCCTTCTCGCGTCACACCGAACCAAACGGTCGACAATGAACCTCAGCGAATCGACGCAGGCACTCGCCTTCGTGATGCTCGTCGTCTTCTTGGCGTACGTCATCATGATCGTGGTTCCTTTTCTGCGCCGTAAACCGGAGCCGGAGGGTGACCCAAGCGTGTTTTCCTGGCACGTGTTCGTGCCATGTCGCGACGAATCGAGCGTGGTCGGGGCAACAATCAGTCGCCTGCGCACGGACTTCCCTCAGGCCGATCTGTGGCTGATCGACGACGACAGCGACGACGACACCGCGAAAATCGTCACCTCCTACATGCGCGATGACTCAAAGGTCCATCTCGTCCAGCGGCGCAGACCAGATGCCCGCCTGGGCAAAGGTGCAGCCCTTAATGCGGCGTACCGGGCCCTGCACGCATGGCTCGGCGACAGCGCGGCACGCGATCACGTGATAGTCGCGGTGGTGGATGCGGACGGCCGCCTTGCACCGAACGCGTTCCGGCAGGCGGCCGGGCCCGGAGTGTTCGGCAATCCACGCACAGGAGCGGCCCAGGCGGCCGTGTGGATGTCCAATCGAGACACGCTTGATCCGGTGTCAGGGGGCGGAGCGCTCAAGCAACGTTGGGGCCGCTATCTGGTGCGGATGCAAGACATCGAGTTTCGCACGACTATCGCGGCGATGCAGTGCTTGCGCGGTCGAACGCTGTCAGTCGGCCTGGGTGGCAACGGTCAGTTCACTCGACTGACCGCGCTCGACCGTATCGCTGAGCGTGCCGTCAATCCGTGGCATGGCTCGTTGTTGGAAGACTATGAACTCGGGGTGCACGTAATGCTCGCCGGATATCGCAACGTGTACATGCACGACACCCATGTGGAGCAGGAAGCACTCCCAGGATTGCGTCGTCTGCTGACACAGCGCACCCGCTGGTGCCAGGGGGGAATGCAGTGCACGCGGTACCTTGCGGGAATATTTGGCTCTCGCTACATCACGAATGCGGGCGCGCTCGAAGCCAGCTACTTTCTGCTGATGCCGTTCGTGCAGTTGATCGGCGTGATCCTGTGGCCGACGGTGTTCATCATGATGATTGCTCAGGGCGCCTTGACAGCAGGCGGGATCGGCGCATGGCTGGCGGCATCCTGGTGGCTGCTGCCGCTGATCGTGTTGACCGGTGTTCTTCCTTTCGCGATCTGGCCGATTCTGTACCGGCGCCAGACCGCGCCGGAGCGCTCGCGATGGTCGGTGCTCGGCTGGGGGCTTGGCTATTGGTTATACATGTACCAAAGCTACGTCTGCGTATTGCGTGCGTTCGGTCGTGTTCTGTTCGGTAAGAGCGGATGGGCGAAGACGCGCCGGAACGCCGAGAGCGACAAGCAGTTGCTTGCCAGGGAGGCTTAGCACGTGACCGATATCGATCAGCCGTCCGCCTCAGCGCTGCCATGGGATGAACCGGAGCCCGTTCGGGGCCATTTTGTGATCGGGCTGATCTTGATTGCCGTTGCTGCATTCTTGATGATCCAGCAGGATGCGTTCAAGACGGTGGAAGCATCCGTCACCTCCTGGGTATTGCAATTCTTCACTGCGGGCGGCACGGCAAGCGCTGGCGACGTTGTTTATTACGGACTCGGTACCGACAGCGTTAACGGACTTCAAATCACCACGCTGTGCTCGACGGTGATCCTGGTGACGCCGCTGCTGGCCCTGGCGGGCGTGCTGCTGATGTTGCCGCGCTTTCGGGTTCGCTTCGTTGCTCGTGGTCTGGGGTTGGCTCTCGCGCTCGTGATCCTGTGTAATTTTCTGAGGTACTGCTCGGCCGCACTGGCCATGCAGCTGGCCGGTCGCGAAGGCTTCGACGTGGTTCACCGCTACCTCGGGTCCGTCCTGGTCATCCTCGGATTTGCTGCCGCGTTCATCCTGCTTCTTCGCATTGGCGCCAATGGCAGGCTGAGGAAGCGCAGTAGCGGTAGGCACGAGTGAGCTCAGGAGCCACCCCGGTCGCGTTGGTGCGCCGCTGGGCCGTTGCGCTGCTCGCGCTGTGCTTGGCATGCGCACTGGGCGCGTGCACAGAGACCAAGCCTGGAGTTTCCACGGCCAATCCCGTCGTGGGGATCTGTCATAATCTGACGTTCTCGGACGCCATTGACGCGGCAAGCGATTCCAGCCCGCCTGTGGCGTGCACGTCGCCGCACACCGTCGAGACCTTCGCCATCGGCAGGGTTGCGGGTGTTCTGGCCGACCAGTCCACGCGCCCGGGCCCCGAGCAATTGCGTCCGTTGACGGGTGCGTCGTGCCCGATTTCGGCGTTACGCGCGTTCCTTGGTGCCGGGCAACGCGACGGCGTTGCGCCACTGATCATTCACGCCTATTTCCCATCGGAGGCCGACTGGGCGTCCGGTGCCCGCGACATTCGCTGCGACATTGCCGTTCCGGGTGCGCACGACGCACCCGCGTCGATCAGGTTCGACTTGTCGTCGGTCATGAAACGCCCGCAGTCGGCCTACGTGCGCACGTGCTACCGGCAGGCGGCCGCGGACAGCGATGGCTGGAGCACAACGGGTAAGCAAACCACCTGCGATCGACCACACAGTACCCAGGACATCAACGCGTGGGTGAATGTTCCGACGCGAACGCCGACGCAGGCAGAGATACAGCAGCGATGCGATCCGTTCGTGCAGGAATTCCTGGCCGCCACCGCGAACCCAGGTGGCTTACTCGGGTCTGGCGTCGTGGTGAAGGATGCTAACGGAACGTACACGCTTCGCTGCACAGTGGGGGGAGGCAGTTCCAGTGGAAACCGAACCGGAAGCATCGTCGGCAGGTGAGTCGCGGCCCGGCGGGCGGGCGCCGGAACCGCAGCGTCGGCTGCGCTGGTGGC
>DATMTC010000342.1:0-4436 GCA_035565115.1 Microbacteriaceae bacterium
CCTGGGAGGTTGCGAACGGGTTGTTGCCTGGACGCGGCTGGCCGGGGCGCGGTGCGCCGGATGCTGGCACGTTGTCGGCTTTCGGTGCCGCGGACGCCGCACTGGCCGTCGGTTCAGCCTGCTTCTCAGCGGGTGCCTTGGCGGGCTTCTCTGCCTCTGGCTCTGCTTGTTTTTGAGCTGGCGCAGCATCCGACGCCGCGGGCTTATCGGCCGCTGCTGATTGAGCGGCGGGGGCGCCTGGCTTTGCTGCGCCCGGCTTTGCTTGCGCGGTTGCGGCGGGCTTCTCAGCTGGCGCCTTCGCAGTCTCTGTCTTCTGCTGTGCTGGCGCCTGAGCGCCGTCCGCCTCGAGGGCGGCCCGCAGCTTGCGCGCAACCGGTGGTTCGATCGACGACGACGGACCCTTGACGAATTCGCCCAATTCCTTGAGTTTCGCCAGGGCTACCTTGCTATCGACACCGAACTCGCTTGCGACTTCGTGTACGCGTGGTTTTGCAGCCACAATTCTCCTATTCCGGGCCTGCGCCCGGAATAGGGCAGACCATTAGCTGTGGACGGGTCTCATTTCGAGCCGCTCATTAGTTGTCACTCATTTGATGTCACTCATTTGATGTCACTGTGCCGTTCAGCCTGTTCTCTAGTGATTGCGTGTCGAGTGCCTCGGCCATCCGCAACGCCCTGCCGAAAGCTCGGCGTTGCACAGCCTTGTTGTAACACTCGATTCTCGGATGCAGCCACGCACCTCGTCCAGGAAGAGTAGCGAAATCATCCACCACAAGTTCTGAACCCCGGGCTACAACCCTCAGAAGTGAGGACCGGGAAGCGCGCGAACGGCATCCAATGCACGTTCTAACGGAGTCCATCTTACCCCCTCGAACCGTCCACTCTGTTCAGTGGCCTGTTCTGCCGAGTGCCGGTATCAGTCGTCTTCGAGCACGGAATCCGGCTGGATGTCGATCTTTGCGCCGGTCAGCTTGGCGGCGAGTCTGGCGTTTTGACCCTCTTTGCCGATGGCCAGCGAGAGCTGGTAATCCGGAACGAGCGCGCGCACCGCCTTGAGCGACTCATCAATGACGAACGCCTTTGTCACCTTTGCAGGCGAAAGCGCGCTCGACACGAACGTCGCGAGGTCTGGTGAGTAGTCGACGATGTCGATCTTCTCGTTGTTGAGTTCTGCCGTCACCGACCGAACGCGCTGCCCGAGCTCGCCGATACACGCGCCCTTGGCGTTCACACCCGGTTCGGTTGCGCGCACCGCGATCTTCGTGCGATGGCCGGCCTCGCGAGCGAGCGAGACGATCTCGACGACGCCACTTGCGATCTCGGGCACTTCGAGCGCGAACAGTTTGCGTACCAGCGCAGGATGCGTGCGCGACACCGTGATCTGTGGACCCTTGAGTCCCTTCGAAACGCTGGTCACGTAGACGCGGATGCGCGATCCGTGCGCATAATCCTCACCTGGAACCTGTTCCTCTGGCGGAAGGATCGCCTCGACGGTGCCGAGGTCGACATGGATCATCCGCGGGTTCGGTCCCTGCTGGATCATGCCTGCGACAATGTCGCCCTCGCGACCGCGGAATTCGCCGAGCACCGCGTCATCCTGGATGTCGCGAAGCCGCTGGTTGATCACCTGCTTCGCCGCGAATGCTGCGATCCGCCCGAAGTCGCTCGGGCTGTCCTCGGCCTCGCCGATGATCGCGCCATCGTCGTCATGTTCCGGCACGAACACGCTCACGTGGCCGGTCTTCCTGTCAAGGTGTACGCGTGCGGGTGCTGGCTGATCGGAGTGGCCGTGGTGATGCTCCGCCTGGCCGGTGTGCTTCAGGTATGCAGTCAGGATCGCTTGTTCGATGATCTCAACGAGCTCATCGAAGGGGATCTCCTTCTCGCGCTCCATCAATCGCAAGACACTGAGGTCGATATCCACAGCCGGCCTCCTCTATTCACATGGCTGCCCGCATACCTGCGCTGCGGGTCAATGTTCTAGATTACCTGACCCGCGCGCCCGCGGCTCCCCCTGCACGGCCGCCGAGTCGTCAATAAGCGCGCCTCCGGCTCGCGAGTAGTGCGAAAACGTCCTACCCGCGAATCCCAACCGCCTCACGCGACGCGAGAATAGCGCGCACTCGACGGATGAAGCGTTGCGGATGAATGAACACGTCCTCGGATGTGACGCGTATCACCCGCCAGCCGGCATCCTCGAACAACTCGCGCCGACTCACATCCAGTTTTGCGCGCCGCGGGTCGGTGAAGTGAAGTTCGCCTTCGTATTCGAATACAACCCGCCAGCGCTTGAGTTTGAGATCCGGGTGCAGCACACGACCGCCTGCAACCGGAGTGGGATCCCCGATCAGGGGCTCCGGCAGCCCGGCTGCACGTAGCATCAGGCGTAAATGACTCTCCGGTCGTGCGTCCACGCCGGAACGGATGAGCGGAAGCGCCAGCCGTGCAGACCGAATCCCGCGGCCGCCCGCGTGTCGTTGCACGCTGGCTGCAAGTTCGTCGAGCGTCACGAATGGCCGTCGGGCGCTTCTGTGCCAGACGTTCCCCGAGAGCAGATAATCGCCGACAGACACAAGATCTTCGAAGCTGAGAACAGCCGCCAACTGACACCACGCGTCATCCGGGGCGACGATCGGCAGCCCCTGATAGTTCGAGGCACACACCAACCCGGTTCGAACGGCATGGCCGCGGATTCCGCGCGTTCTCGGGGGCGACTTGGGCCAGGCAACCGCGATGTCAAGTGGCTGACTCTCGGACTCGGCGGGCAGCGGTGCCTCGAGAATCCCGACCGCGGTCGCATGGCTGAACGCTTGACCGGAGGTCAGTCGCGGCAGGTACGCGCGTGCGCGCGCGACGACATCTTCTTTGACCGGATGCGCGGAGTTCACGCCGTGAAATGGATGGCTGATGTCTGGCCCGCGCAGCCGGCCGCTCGTGACACCGAATGAACGCGCAGTGTCGAGCGTGAATGAGCCAACGCGCAGTGCAGCGGGAATTGGGACGACTCTTGGCATGGTTTCGAGCATCCACCCGACGGGCATCCGCAGGGTTCGAATCGGGCCTGAACCTGAATAACTTCAAGCGCGCCAACCTGTGGAGGGCAAGTCGCGGACTTTCTCGGCACCTCACCCCATCGGGTCGTGCAAAAGCGCGCCATTCCTCGCCGAGTCGTGCAAAAGCGCGCCAAATCGCGGCGAGTAGTGCATTAATGCGCTACTCGGCGAAGGAACCAGGCTGCAAACGACCCCACGGCAGTTCGGCTGGCAACAAGGGCCAACTCGGGCCCGGGGCACCCCACCCCATCGGGTCGTGCAAAAGCGCGCCATTCCTCGCCGAGTCGTGCAAAAACGCTCCAAATTGCCGCGAGTAGTGCATTAATGCGCTACTGACTGTGCACGTCTCCGCCGCCGGGCACAGGCAAGAAGGCCTACGGCAGGCGCGACGCAATCTCGGCGACGGGCACCTGGGTGCGCTCACCGCTGCGACGGTCCCACAGCTCGACGACGCCATCCGCGATGCCGCGGCCGGCAATCACGATCACGGGCACACCGATCAGCTCGGCATCGCCGAACTTCACTCCTGGCGACACCTTCGGACGGTCGTCGAACAGCACATCGCGACCCGTCGCTTCGATCTCGGCGACGACGGATTCGGCCGCCTCGAAGATCGCCGGATCCTTGCCCGTCGCGATCACGTGCACATCGAACGGCGCGATGGATGCCGGCCAGATCAAGCCGTTCTCGTCGTTGTTCTCCTCGGCGATGATGGCGAGGATGCGCGTGACGCCGATGCCATACGACCCCATCGTGACCGTGACGAGCTTGCCGTTCTCGTCGAGCACCTTGAGCCCGAGGGTTTCGGCGAAGAACCTGCCGAGTTGGAAGACATGCCCGATCTCCATACCTCGTGCGATTTCGACCGGCCCTGATCCATCCGGTGCCGGGTCACCTGCGAGGACCTCGGCAACCTCGACGATGCCGTCGCCGTGAAAGTCCCGTCCAGCGACGAGCCCGAATACGTGTTTGCCTTCGACGTTCGCGCCGGTGACCCAGCCTGAGCCATCCGAAACGCGCGGGTCGAGCAGATACCGGATGCCCGTCGCCGACTTCTCGCCGAGAACGGCGCCGTCTGGGCTCCATGGTCCGATGTAACCCTTGACGAGGCCGGGATGCTTGGCGAAGTCGGCATCTGTGGCAGGCTCGACCTCAGCTGGGGCGAATGCCACCTCGGCTCGCTTCAGGTCAACTCCGCGATCTCCTGGCACGCCGACGACCACCACATCGCGGGATCCGTCAACATTCGTGAGTGCGAGCACGACGTTCTTCAGCGTGTCCGCTGCCGTCCATTCCCGGCCGTCGGGGCGCGGATGCTTCTGGTTGGCCACAGCGACGAGCGAGTCGATCGTGGGCGTGTCAGGAGTGTCGAGCACCTCGGCA
>DATMTC010000343.1:0-9191 GCA_035565115.1 Microbacteriaceae bacterium
GCGGCGAGCGAACTGCGCTCGACGAACCTGGTGTCGAACTCGATCTGGGCGAAATCCGAGTCGGGCTGCTCGACCCGGTCAACGATGAGCCGTGCTGCCGACTCGACCATCGCCGGGTAATCGTATGCAATCGTCGATAAATCAATGATTGCCCACGATGCGGCGGGAAGATCGTCGAACCCGATCACCGAAATGTCCGTGGGGACCGATACGCCTGCCCGGCGTGCAGCATTGAGTGCTCCGTATGCCACCACATCATTCCCGCAAAAAACCAGAGTCGGCGGTTCGGCGAGTGCGAGAAGCTCGGTCATCGCCGCATCCCCCGTCTTGTCGTCGAACGGCCCCCGCAGCAGCAGTCGGTCTTCAAGCGACAGCCCGTGCTTGGCCAAGGCTTTGCGCAGCGCCGCCTCCCGACTCACTCCCGTGCTGGTATTGCTCGGTCCGGCCACTGCTGCGATCCTGCGGTGGCCGAGTTCCACAGCGCGGTCCACCGCCTCGCCAAAACCTCGCGTCGAGTCGACCACCGTCGCATCGGCAGCCACAAGCGACGACGTTCGGTTGAAGTACAGGAACGGCACTCCGCGGTCACGCAGCCGCACAGGGTTGACGGAATCAATCGCCGTGGTTGCCAGAATCACGCCATCGAGGCCGTCCGCGATCATCCGCTCCGCGATCGTCTCCTGCGAGCCCGTGTCCGTGTGCAACATAAGTTGGTACCCGAGACCATCAAGAGCCCGGTGCAGCGGTGCGATGATTTGCCAATAGAACTGATTGTCCAAATCGGTGACCAGGAGCCCGATGCGGTGAGTGCGACCAGAAGAGAGTGCTCTACCTGCTTGGCTTGGCACGTAGCCGAGCAGTGCCGCCGCCTCTCGCACACGCCGTCGTGTGTCTGCAGAGACGCGGGGATCGTCGCGTAACGCGCGCGAGACGGTCGGCTGCGAGAAGCCCGCAAGCCGTGCAACGTCTTGGCTGGTCACCACTATTGCTGTCCTGCTCCCTGTGTTCGTGCAAAGCCTAACGAATCCTTGACCGAATCCGCAGTCGCAGCCATACTGTTTGCATACGTATGTACGAAAGGATCTACTCTATGGCTGAATACCTGAAGCGGGCCCCGTCACGGTCATTTGCCGACGCAAATCACACGGATGTCGCCTCGACCGTCGCCGGCATCATCGGCGACATCAGGACCAACGGTGACGCTGCAGTGCATCGGTATTCCGAGCAATTCGACGATTGGAATCCGCAGTCGTTCCTCCTCGACGATGATCAGGTGGCCCAGATCATCTCGACGCTGGATTCGCAGGTGATCGAAGATATCTTGTTCGTGCAGACTCAGGTGCGCCAGTTCGCGCAGGCGCAGCGCGAGTCTTTGACCGACATCGAGGTCGAGACGCTTCCGGGCGTTCATCTCGGGCAGAAGCATGTTCCCGTGCAGTCCGTCGGTGCGTACATACCCGGCGGCAAGTACCCACTGACCGCTTCGGCGCACATGACCATCGTCACCGCCAAGGTTGCCGGGGTCCCCCGCGTCGTCGCCTGCACCCCGCCGATCCGAGGCGAGATTCCCGCCGCGACCATCGCGGCGATGAAGCTGGCCGGTGCCGACGAGATCTATTTGCTCGGCGGCGTCCAGGCCGTGGCCGCGATGGCCGTCGGGACAGAGACCATCGCGCCGGTCAACATGATCGCCGGACCAGGCAACGCTTATGTCGCAGAAGCCAAGCGGCAACTGTTCGGTGAGGTTGGCATCGACCTGTTTGCCGGCCCGACCGAAATTCTGATCGTCGCCGACGACTCTGCTGACCCATTCCTCACCGCTGTCGACCTGCTCTCGCAGGCAGAGCACGGGCCAGAATCACCCGCCGTGCTCATCACGACCTCCCGTGCGGTGGCTGAGCGAGCGATGGCCTACATCGACGAGTTGCTCCCGAACCTGCCAACCAAGGACTATGCAGAAGTCGCGTGGCGTGATTGGGGTCAGGTCATCGTGGTCGACGACCTGGATGAGGCTTACGCCATCGCAGATGGCTTCGCATCCGAGCACGTGCAGATTTTCACCGCAGAGCCACGTCTGGCCCTTGAGCGCATGCACCATTATGGAGCACTGTTTCTCGGCGAGAATACGTGCGTTTCTTACGGAGACAAGGTCATCGGGACCAACCATGTGCTGCCAACGCTTGGGGCCGCGCGGTACACCGGCGGTCTGTGGGTCGGCAAGTATCTGCGCACCGTGACCTACCAGGAGATCGATGACCCGTCGTCGTCGGGACAACTTGGCGAGGTGCTGGGACGAGCCGCCCGCGTCGAACGCTTCGAAGGACACGCGCGATCCGGAGACGCACGTGTCTGGCGACACACCGGCCGGCAGTTCGACTGGATCGACGCCGCCCTCGAGAGCACGCCGTGACGGACGCGCTGCTCGACCGCACCGCTGTGGTTACCGGAGGCGGCAGCGGTCTCGGTGCCGCGATTGCCACCGCGCTCCACGAAGCGGGGGCCCGAGTCATCGTCGTCGGACGCAACACGGACAAGCTGCAGGCTGTGGCATCGCGGCTTCAATCGCGCACGCGATGGCATGCCTGCGACGTCTCCGACCCGCACTCGGTCGAGGCGCTGCGAGAAGCCCTTGTCGACGAGGATGTCTCGATCCTTATCAACAATGCTGGCATACCCGGCCCGGTGTCTTCGATGACCGACATCGATGTCGCGGAGTGGGACGACGTGTTCGCGGTGAACGTTCGCGGCACCTTTCTCATGTGCAAAGCGTTCCTTCCGCCGATGATGGCCAGGGGGAAGGGTGACATCGTGAACATCGCTTCCGTGTCGGGCAAGCGTCCGCTCGTGCACCGCACGCCATACTGCGCGTCCAAGATGGCTGTGATCGGGCTCTCGTCAACACTCGCTTTCGAGGCGGGGCCGGCGGGTGTGAATGTGAATACGCTCTCGCCCGGTCCTGTGACCGGCCCGCGCATGGAACGCAATTTCCGTCTGGAGTCGGAACGCTCCGGCGGCTCGGTGGCCGAAGCCGAGCAGGCGTTCGTGTCGCGAGCCGCTCTCGGTCGAATGATCACCGAGCAAGAGGTCGGCGCGGCAGTCGTCGGGATGCTGGGGATGCCGGGCCTGTGCGGCTCTGATATCGATCTGTCTGCGGGGATGATCGCGTGAGCGCGGTCTCGTTGCGCGCCCGTGCGCTCGCAGGCGACCGTCTCCTCGGCGTGCTCGTCAGAATGCCTTCCGAGGAACTTGTCGAGATGGCCGCGGTCGCCGGATACGACTTCGTGCTGGTGGACTGCGAACACGGGCCGGCGGATGTCGTGCCGCTTCGGCAGCACATCGCTGCCGCGCGCATCTATGGCGTTCCAGTGATCGTCCGTACCGGTTCGCACGACTCCCAGCTCATTCTCCGAGCGCTGGATCAGGGTGCCGAGGGCATCCTCGCCCCGCACCTCGACTCTGTGGCCGACGCCGAGACTCTGGTTGCAGCGAGCCACTATCCCCCTCTCGGTGTGCGAGGGTTCGCGGCATACGGCCGCGCCGGCAGATTCGGTGAGGTCACGGCTGCCGAGCACCGCGAGAACTTCCTGGCCAACACTCTGGTGTTGGGGATGATCGAATCGCCAGCAGGCGTCGCTGCCGCCGCCGACATTGCGGCCGTCAATGGGCTGGACGGCATCATGCTGGGGCCCGCCGACCTCGCAGCGACATCGGGCCCGGAAGACCTCTCGCTCGACGCGGCTACCTCCGCGGTCGGCGACGCCCTCGTCCGGGCAGGCAAGCTGCACATGGTCATCGTAAGCGACTCAAGCGCAGCATCCACCGCATTCGATGGCGGCGCGCAGATGGTCGTGTACAACCTGGCGGCTGCGCTGATGACCCACTTACGGGCGCTGGCGATACGGCGAGACCGACCCGAGGATGGCTAAAGCGCCCGTTCGGCAAGTTCAGCAGCACTCTGCCAGCCACGAACGCACGAGTTCACCAAAGGCTTCGGGATCCTCCATGGGCAGCAGGTGGCCGCCCTCGACGCTCACGAGTCGCGCGCCAGGAACGGCGTTCGCGATCTCAGAATGGTAGGCGATCGGGCAGATCACGTCGTCGGAGCCGGAGACCACAAGGGTGGGCATACGCAATTGGCGTAGCTTCTGCCTTAAGTCCGTTCTGCTCGACTGCATGGCCAACTGAGCGCGCAAGCGGACGGGCTCGACACTGTCGCCCATCTCGAGCGCGCGCTCGGCCAGGCCAGGCTGCTCTCTGCGCGCCCGCTCGGAAAGAAGGCTTGTCAGGATGGTCGACTGGAGCTGACGCGGGGTGCGCCCGTTGTCCAACTGCGCGGCCCACTCATCCCATCCAGCACGCTGCCGCGGCGTGGGCCCTCTCGCGTTCGTCGACGTGACGCACAGAGCCGCGACCCGTTCTGGAGCCCGGATCGCCAGTGCCATTGCGACAATCGCCCCGAGTGAAAGCCCGATCACGGTGAAGGATGATGGCAGCTCGTTCAGCAGCACACGAACCTGACCGTCGATCGACGGCTCAGTCAGATCTGGCGTGATCGCATCCAGGCCCGTTCCCGACCACAATTGCGCCGAGCAGTTCATGCCCGCGAGCAGAACGAGCTCGGACATAGCTATCCCTTGACGGCACCGTCGCCGAGGCCGGCAACCAGGTACTTCTGTGCGATGAACGCGATCACAAAAACCGGAATGGTCAGCAGCATGGATGCTGCACCCGCTTGCTGAAGCATCGGAAGCGTCTGCCCGAGCTGAGTGGCGATGAAGACGGGCACCGTTTTCGACGACGTATCGGTGAGAACCAGCGCTGTCAGATATTCCTGGAACGCGAACAGGAAGACGAAAATGCCTGCAGTGAGGATCCCCGGCCGCATCAAAGGGATCATGACTCGACGCAGCATCCCAATCCTTGTGCAGCCGTCGATCATTGCAGCTTCGTCTAGTTCACGTGGGATCTCTGCAAAGAAGTTCCGTAGCAACCAGATCGTGAACGGCTGATTGATTGCCACCAACGCGATCGCGAGTGCGAACGTCGAATCGTAGATGCCGAGAGCCTTGCTGATGTCATACATCGGGAGCACCACCGCGAACCGCGGCAGAGCGCGGAACACCAGCGCGAGGACGAGGAGAAAAGCGGAGATGTAGCCCGGGAAGCGCGACAACGCGTACGCGGCCGGGATGCCGATGACGAGGGCGATCACTGTGGATATCACAGCCACGACCAGGGTATTGACGAGGTAATGCGCAAAGTAGGTGGTCTGCCAGAGATTCACGAACGCCTGCAGCGTCGGCTGGTAGTCCCACAGCACCGGTGGGTTAGCGAATGCGACGTCGGTCGGCTTGGTCACGGACAGCGCCATCCACACGAACGGGCTGAGCATGACCACGCAGAGCAGGCCGAGCAGGATTCCGGTGATCACCGGAGGCTTACCGCTCCTGTGACGGCGGAGCTTCTTCCCCTGCAGGCGCGTCGTCACGATTGCGCGCGTCGAAAGGTCCAGATCGTTCACGGTCATCGGGCGACCCTTGCTTCCTTGAACATTCCCCTGATGAAGGGGATCAGCATGATGAGGATGAGGATGATGGTCAGAACGTTGATGGCACTGCCCAGGCCCAGCTGCTGGGCACCGTTCGCGAACGCCACGGAGTAGACGTAGTACATGATCGATTCGTTTCCGATCAGCGCGGCCTGTGGCGAAAGCGGGATCAGGCTGTCGAACAGTCGCAAGACGTCCATGATCGAGATCATGGCGACGAACCCGAGAGCGCCTTTGATCGAGGGGATGACGACGTGGAAATGCGTCTGGAGCGTGTTGGCTCCGTCGATCGAGACCGCTTCGCGCAGCTCGGTAGGCACGCTTTGTAGGCCGGCGAGAATGATGAGCATCGCGAACGGTAGGAGGAACCAGACCGTGTTTGCAATGACCAGGATTTCGTTCGGCACCTTCTCGGTGAACCACAAAATCTCTGTGCCCGTGAAGAATCGGATCAGGTGATTGACCAGGCCCCCGAAGTTGTTGTCGAACAGCCAGGAGAATGCGACGGCACCCACCAGATTCGGCAACACGTATGAGACGAGCATGATGCCCAACACGACCGGGCGAGATTTTGTCAGCCGATTGATGCCGACAGCGACGATGTAGCCGAAGGCGATCAGTATCGCCGTCGAAATGACGGTGACGGTGACGGTGAAGAGAACGGCGCGACCGAACGCGGGATCGGTGAGGGCATCGACGAAATTAGCGAGCCCGACAAAGGTGCCTGGTCGGCCGTAGTGCACTTTCTGCAAGCTCCACTGAATGGTCTGAACCAGCGGGAGTACAAGTAGCCCGCCCATCACAATCACACTCGGGAATACCAACAACCAGAATTCACGTGGCTTCATCTTCGGATCCTTCTCGTGTGGCTGTGCCCTGGACGCTCATCCAGGACACAGCCCCCGAACCGCATCATCGCGATCTGTCCCTGCTAGCCTGCTGCAACTTTCTCGCCGGCCGCCTGCATTGCAGCCATTCCAGCAGCGATCGACATCTTGCCGGTGATGACCTCACCGAGGATGGGCTGAATCGCGTTGGTCACATCAGCAAGGATCGGTGAGACGACTGTGGGCATCGTTCCAGCAATCGATGCGTTTGCCGCTGCACCGTATGGCGTGTTCTTGTCCGTCACGATCCCGGTACGGGCCGGGTATGCGGCGGGAACCGATGCCTTCGACGCCTTCTCGCTGACAGATGACGCCATCATCTGGAACAGCATGTCGTGATTGAGCTTCGTGTTTGCCGGGATCGACCATCCGTCGATTGACAGCCTGTTATACAGATACTTTGCGTCGGCGCTCACTCGGGGCGGTGCGGCAAAGCCAATGTCCTTTGAGAGCTTGCTGTTCGCCGGGTTGACCAGGTCACTCATGCGTCCGGAGAACATGATCGACATCGCCGCGGACCCGTTGTACATCTGCTGCTGAACCGCTGGCTGATCGAAGGAAGTGACCTGCGGGTCCATGTAGGGCCTGAGGGCGATCATCGCTTGCAGGGCTTGTTTCGCCTGAGGGGTGTCGAGCGTGACCTTGCCGCTGCTGTCGACGAAGTCCGCATTCAACGAGTTCATCGCAGCTTGAAAGCTCGTCGTGATGTCCGCTGAAGCCAACCACGGCAACGCGATCGGGTACTTGACGTCACCCGACGCCTGAATCTTCTTGGCAGCGTCGATCATGTCGTCGAATGTCTTCGGTGGCTGGATGCCGAGCTTGGAGAAGATGTCGGTGCGATAGTCCATGACGAACATTTGCGCCTGCATCGGTATCGCGTAGAGCTTGCCGTCGTACGACATCCCCTTGCGCATCGAGGCGCTGATGTCGTTCAGGCTGTACTTGTCTGCGTACTTCTTGTACAACGCATCGAGCGGCACGAGCTTCTTGTCTTGGGCAAAACCCGGGATGACATATCCGTAGGTCTCGAGGATGTCGTAGGTGCCGGTGGCACCCGCGAGCGTGGCGGTGGTTTTGGTCACCTGGCCGCCGAAGTCGATCGGGTCGTGCGTGACCGTAACCTTTCCCTTCGTGCAGCTAGAGACCATCGTGTTGGTGAACGGATCGATGGCCGATGAGTTATAGGCGAGGACGTTGACCGTCGTCGCCTTTGACGGGGCTTTGTAGTCGCACGAGACGGTGGTCGCGTTCGCAGTGCCGGCACGGCTTCCCGCACCGCACGCGGCGAGGGAGAGCACACCAACTACTGCGACGGCAGCCCAGGCGAATCTGCGAGTCTTGGAAATTGACATAGCGACACCGTAATACGTATGCATCGGATTAGGGAAGGCCTAATCTGCATATTTTTCTGTGCCTTGGCGGGTGGTGGGCCCGCACAAAAGATTGCACTTGCGGATGCTACATACGTATGCAATCGTGGAAGCCAAGTACGTCAACGAAAGGTAACAGACATGTCGGATGCGGCGCAGAGTACAGACCCGATGGAGGGCCACGTCGCCCGGTTCAGTGATATCCAGAAGAACGCGGTTCCCATTCAATTCATCGACAGCGTTCTTGAGGGCCACTACCGAAACAACTTCTCAATTCTCGGATCCACGGCAAGTCAGAACCCGGACTACCGTCCGGTATTGACGGTGCCGCAAAAGTTCCAGATCGGCATGTACGAGGCGCCTCCTGGAAACGGCCCCGGGTGGCACACGCACACCTACGTTGAACTCTTCATGCCGCTAACTGGAAAGTGGAAGTACAGCTACGGGACCAACAAAGAAGACCCAGAGGACATTCTCGGCGAGATCATCCTCGAGCCGTGGGATGTGATCACATTCCCACCGCTCCTCTGGCGGCGCTTCGAGAACGTGTCGGACACCAACGCGCTCGGCTTCGCCGTCCTAGATCCGATCGAGCCATTCTCGATCGAAGACCCGATCTGGCCGGAGTTCATGGTCAAGCGGGCTGCTGAGGCGGGCCTCCACACCGACGAGAACGGCCGAATGATCATCCCGGACGGGCTCGCCGAGATGGAGGCACGCGTTTCGGCCATCATCAGTGCAACCAGGGGCGCCGACTCGCCAATCTGATCGCACTGCGTTGCGGGAGGGCTCTCGGCGACATTCCAGGATGGCCGGCGCGTTTCCGTATGGGATGCCGGTGGTGATAGCTGCGCCCTTCGACCGGGCGGGGCGTTGGTTACTGAGTTACGCGCAGGTCAGCTGCACCGGCCCACGCACGCCGGTAACTCAGGACGAACGCACAAACGGCCAACTTCGGCCCGCGTGATCACGCGGATGTCTGGCCCGCGGCATCCGATTTACCTGAGTTACCCGCGGACTCGGCGTCGGCATCCAGGCAACCCGACCCGGCACCCCAGCAAACCGCCACTGATATGGATAGCCACTGTGTACATCTCGGCAGAGGCCATCCATGCGGGGATCGAAGCCATCGCCGACCTGCTGCGCTGAGGCTTGAGCCGCTGCCCCGTCGCGTGGTGGAGTTGGACTGCGCGTGTCAGAGGCTCGAGGCATACTCGTGCCATGCGGCAGCTTCGCCCTAACCTCAACGCGATCCTCGAAGAGCATCTCAGCCGTCAGCTCGACGGCAAGACTGGCTTGCGTCGAAAACGCGTCGAGACGGTCGACAGGCACTTGCGCCGCTGCATCGACGAGGTGGGCGAAGGGGTCATCGTCGGGGTGAGC
>DATMTC010000344.1:0-2890 GCA_035565115.1 Microbacteriaceae bacterium
TGCTGCTTCTGCTGTCATCGGATGCGCGACGAGCGCGGACTCGATCTCCGCCGTCGACAGGCGGTGGCCGGAGACGTTCATCACGTCGTCGACGCGTCCCATCAGCCAGATGTCGCCGTCTTTGTCGCGGCGCGCGCCGTCACCGGCGAAGTATGTGCCATCGAAGCGCGACCAGTACGTTTCTTTGAACCGCTCGGGGTCGCCCCAAATGCCGCGCAGCATGCTCGGCCATGGCTCGGTGACCACGAGCAGGCCGCCAGCATCCGCGCCGACGGACTCGCCGGCATCCGACACGACGTCGATTGAGATGCCAGGAAGCGGCACCTGCGCGCTACCGGGCTTGGTCGTCGTGATGCCGGGCAGCGGGGAGACCATGATCGCGCCGGTCTCGGTCTGCCACCACGTGTCGACGATCGGTGTCTTGCCAGCGCCGATGACCTCGCGGTACCACATCCACGCCTCTGGGTTGATCGGTTCGCCGACCGAGCCGAGCACGCGCAGCGAACTCAGGTCGAATTGCTGCGGAATGTGACGCCCCTGCTTCATGAACGAACGGATGGCCGTTGGCGCCGTATAGAAGATGGAGACCTTGTATTTCTCGATCAGCTCCCACCAGCGTCCGGCGTGCGGTGTCTCTGGTGTTCCTTCGTAGATCACCTGGGTCGCGCCGTTAGCCAGCGGGCCGTACACGACGTAGCTGTGTCCGGTGACCCAGCCGACGTCGGCGCTGCACCAGTAGACATCCGTCTCTGGATGCAGGTCGAAAACCGTCTTGTGGGTGAACGCGGCCTGCGTGAGGTAGCCGCCTGAGGTGTGCAGGATGCCCTTCGGCTTTCCCGTCGTGCCGCTCGTGTAGAGGATGTAAAGCGGATGCTCGGCGCCGAACGGTTTGGCGACGTGCTCGGCATCCACCTGGGCGAGTTCGTCGTCCCACCAGAGGTCGCGGCCGTCCGTCCAGTCGATGTCCTGGCCGGTGCGCTTGACGACGAGCACGTGCGAGACGCTCGTCTCACCGTCGACGGCGAGCGCAGCATCCACTGCCGGCTTCAACGCAGACGGCTTGCCCTTGCGGTATCCGCCATCCGCAGTGATGACGAGTTTCGCGTTAGCGTCGTCGATGCGCGAACGCAGGCTTTCAGCGCTGAAACCGCCGAAGACCACGGAGTGCACGGCGCCGAGACGGGCCACCGCGAGCATGGCGACGACCGCCTCGGGGATCATCGGCAGGTAGATGGCGACTCGGTCGCCCTCGCGAATGCCGAGGCTGGTGAGCAGGTTGGCTGCACGCTTCACGTCGGCGGTCAGCTCGGCGTACGTAATGGTGCGGGTGTCGCCAGGCTCGCCCTCCCAGTGGATGGCGACACGGTCGCCGTTGCCTGCCACAACGTGCCGGTCGAGGCAGTTGTATGCGACATTGAGCTCACCGTCGTCGAACCACTTGGCGAACGGCGGGTTCGACCAATCGAGGGTGCGAGTGAACGGCTTGCTCCAGTGCAGCAGTTCTCGCGCCTGATCGGCCCAGAAGCCGAGGCGGTCCGCCTGTGCCTGGTCGTAGAGCTCCGGCTTCGCAACGGCGCTGGCAGCGAACTCGTCGCTCGGTGGGAACCGGCGTGACTCGTGCAGCAAGTTGTCGATCGTGTCAGCCATAGGTTCCGCTCCTTCGCAATGCGCCTGTTGTTACGCGGGTGAACGCGACAGTTATCGACAATAGCGCCTCGCAACGACACGCCCGCCGTGGCCACAAACGAATTACAAACCATGACGCTTGCCAAACCCCCCAAAAGGCGTACACTGACCCTTGGCCGAATGAATATTTTGGCGTGCGGCGTGAGTGATTCCCCCCAATCCAACGTCGCTGAGGCGGCACCTGTTCCCCCCAATAGGTGCCGCCCTCCTTCGTTTAACGGGGTGGCTCGTGGGGCTGTCGGCGGGGTGTCTCGTGGCGCTTTAACGAGGTGCGTCGTGTTCTGTTGACGGGGTGCGTCGCTGAAACGGGGTGCCTCGTGGCGCTGTAACGGGGTGCGTCGTGTTCTGTTGACGGGGGCATTTGGCCGCCGGTGTTCGGCGGCGTCTAACGAGCTGTTCGCCGCGGGTGTTTGGTCGCGCTCTTGTCCAGCTGCGCCGAGTAGTGCGTTAATGCACTACTCACGGCGGGGAAGCGCGGTTCTTGACGACTCGCGGCGGGGAAGCGCGGTTCTTGACGACTCGCGGCGGGGAAGCGCGGTTCTTGACGACTCGCGGCGGGGAAGCGCGGTTCTTGACGACTCGCGGCGGCGTGGTCGCTCCATTAGCTCGTCCGCGGCGGTTCGTCCAGGTCATCGCCCTCAACAGTTCAAGGCCCAAGCGAGTTGTCCACCAATGACTGCGGAGCCGCGATTCGGATGCTCCGCGCGGCCTATCGTCGGGCTGTGACCAACTCGAATGCCCCGCCGCTGATCCCCTTCGTGCCCGTTCGTTCTGCAAGGTATCCGCCCTCGGGAGAGCACGCTGGGCCGGATGCTGCTGGCACGTCGCATTCGTCGTGGTCACCTGCGCTGGATGCGGTGGGAACCGAACCGAACGATGTTCCAGGTGGCGATTCCTTTCGAACGGGCGCTCAGCGCGACGATGCTTCCGTTAGGACGCTGGGCAGTCGCAGTCGCAGTCGCAGTCGCAAGCGCAATCGCAGTCGCAAACGCGGCCGGCGAGAACGTCGTGAGCCGCGAGGGTCGCGATCTGGCGGCCGCACCGGCGATGCTCTGCCACGAATCGGTGAGACCGACGCGGGCGCGCGTGGCGTTGCTGCGAGGCGCAGCGGTCGACGGATGCGCGCCGTCGAAGAAGCGGACGGTCCTGGTGCGGGTCATCGCGCCCGGAGTGTGCAACCGGGTCTTGGCAGCATCCGGTTCGA
>DATMTC010000345.1:0-6577 GCA_035565115.1 Microbacteriaceae bacterium
GCCAGCACCACCACTCAGCGCACCACCGCCAACGGCTGCCGCGGGCATCACGACCCCGCCCGCGCCCATCGCATACGCAGCCGCGTGCGAACCCGATTGCAGCCACGCCGTGTAGCCGGTGGCACCAGCGAGGCCGGCGGCAAGCGGGAGCAGCACGAGCGTCAGCCGCGAACCGACTTCCTTGGCCTCGGCCGCCACAATCGTGCACTTTGCGCATCCGGACAGGTGATGATCGACGCGAGCCGTGTCGCGCTTGCTAAGTCCATCGCGCGCGTACGCGCCAAGGTGGTCGATCGACCAACGGCACTCGGAGTCGGCGGGAAGGCTGGACAGGTGCGCCTGAATCCAGGCCTGCCGCAACCCCTCGCGAGCGCGATAGGTGAGCGCAGCAACACCGTTGGCTTTCATGCCGAGAAGCGGTGCGATCTCTTGCGGGGTCATCGACTCGACCTCGCTGTACCACAACGCCTCCTGCCACCGCGTCGGAAGGCTTTGGAATGCTCTGGCGGTCAGCGACCGATCAAGCGCCGCGAGTGTGTTCTCTTCGCTGAACTGCGGATCCTCGATCTGATCGGCATCCTCGATCGCCGTCTCGCGTTTCGCCCGGCCCCAACTTGCCGCAGTGTTCCGGATGGTCGTGAACAGGTACGGGCGGAAGGCGCCGGTAGGGCCGCCACCGCTCTGGATCGCTTGAAAGATCTTCGCGTATGACTCTGCGACGAGATCCTCCGGATCGAACGTCGACGTGTATGACCGCGCAACCGTCACGCCAGCCCGCGAATGCCTGCGCCACAGCTCACCGAAAGCGTCCCGATCGCCGGATCGCGAACGCTGGATCAGTTCGGAGTCACCGAGCTCGGAGGGTTCCGTGCGCGAACGCATGATGCCCATGGCGCGGTTCCCCTCTGGTCGGATGGTTGCGTTCTCGGTCGTGAGACCCAGGTAAGTGACGCTCCCGTTGGGCAAAAATGACGCGGCCCCGATAAGAATCTTCCGCGATTATCAGCAATTTCACAAAGGCGGTCCGCGAAAGCCGCTGCCTGTTGCCCGTCCCGGATGCGCACCGGCGCCGCCCTGGGACCACCCACGCGCCGGAGCCACGGCATCCGCACCGCGCATCGCCGAAGAAATTTCGCACACTCGCGTCATAGTTCGGCCGATCTGTGCTCTCTCACTGTGAAGGAGCGTGAGGTCCGTCAGCCGGTGTCGACATCGGCGATCTCACGAATGCAGACATGGACGCACTGGTTTGGATGTGGACGCTTGCGGGGCTCGCCGTCGCCGCCTCAAGTGCGTCGATGGTCTGGATGGCGCTCGAGCGTCGCCCGCGATACCGGCGGAATCGTGGCTGATAACAGGGGGAAACAGTCACGTCGCCTCAGTGGTAACCCGAATACCCCGCGCGCATCATTCGGCTTTTGCGCGTGGACAGGCCAGGTCGGCGTTCCCTAGCCGCCGCACCGGCGCCTCACAGGCAGGGGGTCGCAAGACAGGCCGCGTGAGGTGGTGAGCCCGGGATGTTCGAGGGGAACATCTCGGGCTCACCTACGAGTACTCTTCCGCTCATGGATGTCGCACCCCTTATGGAAATTCAGCTCTTCGACCCCAACACGGCGATTGCGCTCTCGCAGATTATGCCGATCCTGTTGTTGGCGTTGACGGTGGAACTGCGCAGAACCGAGTTGCACCATCGTGGGCGGTCCCCGAAACTGACACGGATCATCCTGGGGATCTTCTTCGGAGCGTTCGCGATCATCGAAACCGGGTGCGTGATGTCAATCGACGGTCATCTGTTTCCGACCCGACCGAGCGATCTGATCGTTGCTTTGATCATCTTCGTGCTGCTGTGGCTGTTGTTCCTGCTCTCGCTGGTCAATTCCCCGCACGACGAGCATCACCCTCGTCGAAAATGACCACGATGAGCAGCACTCCATTGGTGATCCAGCTGAGCACGAGCGGCGAGATGAGCGGATGCGCCGCGAATGCGATCGCGAGCGCTGGAATGGCGACGAGATGCGAGAAGAGCCAGGGACTGCCCGTCGCACGCTTGAAGAGGGCGTTCCCGAGCAGATAGACAGCGGATGCTCCGCACAGCAGGCCGGCCGTCCACTCGTTGGTCCTACCGAGCGGTTCATGCAGCACCAGTTCATCGGCGACGGCGGTCAGCACAATGCCGAGAACCAGCAGGATCGGCACGTAACTGAAAGCGGTCTGCGCGATCATCCCGCGCTCCGCGGCCTTCGCGATATAGTCGCTGCCGCGGCGCTGGCCGTGATTGAAATACAAAAGCCACATCAGCACGGTGCTGACGAATGCCGCAAGGAACGCAAGACTGTTCAGCCAGCTGAGTTCCCCGGTGCTGAACGTCACGCCGGTGACGATGATCGATTCGCCGAGCGCGATGATGAGGAACAGGCTCACCCGCTCTGCCATGTGTTCGCCTGACACGTTCCACGTGTCAAGACTGGATGCTCCGAGGCCTGGCATCCAGAAGCGCGCACGCGGCCCTGCATAGTCGATCACGAGCGCGGCCAGCCAGATCCACAGCCGCTGGTCTTCGGGGGCGAGAGCACCCCAGATCCAGAACGCGCCAGCGGCGGCGTGCCAGATCGTGATGCGAACGAAATTCACGGCGTGGTCAGGGTGTCGCCGCGCGAACACGAAGATCGTGAAGACGCTGCGCGTCAGGTGCAATGCCACGAGCGCGATCGCGAAGAGCAACGCCCGGCTCGTGAACGCCTCGGGGATTGCGCTCGACATCAACATGCCGAGAACCATGAGCACGAGCATCAGCGCTCGTACCCATCCGCGTTCCGGATTCAGCCAACTGGTTGCCCAGGTGGTGTACACCCACGCCCACCACACGACGAGGGTGAGCACGAGCGTGTGCACGAGCGCCGTGCCGCTCTGCTGATGAATCAGGATGTGCGAGATCTGAGTGATCGCGAACACGAACACCAGGTCGAAGAACAACTCGATGTATGTGACCCGATGAGCTTCTTCGCCTGTGGTCGGGCGCAAGAGTTCGCTCTTGAAGCCGATCGGTTGTGCTGCCACGCCATTAGTATCGCGCAACCCGTGCGGCCCGAGTTGGTGCTCCAGTTACTGTTATGCCGAGAGCCTCGACGGTTGGAGCTGTGACGATGGCGCGAGTATTCACCGGTGCGGAGCGCGTCGCTGGCGACCCTCGCCTGCTCGGTGATGGCCGTTTCGGTTTGGTGACCAACTTCACAGGCGTGATGCCAGACCTGAGCCGCAATGTCGACGCTTTGCTTGCCGCCGGAGTGAGCATCACTGCGCTCTTCGGCCCGGAGCACGGGTTGCGCGGAACCGTTCAGGCGGGTTTGACCGAAGCCGCCGAATTCGACGCGCACACCGGTCTGCCGCTCTTCGAGACATACCTGGCCGCCGACGACGAACTCGACGCTCGTGTTGAGGCATCCGGTGTGGATGCGCTCGTCTTCGACATGCAAGACATCGGAGTGCGCTTTTACACCTACATCTGGACGATGTACGACTGCATGCGCAGCGCAGCCCGCACGGGCATCCAGTTTATCGTGCTCGATCGACCGAATCCGCTCGGCGGCCTGGCGGTTGAGGGGCCGGGGGTGGATGCCGCGTTCGAGAGTTTCGTGGGCAGGGCGAATGTTCCCATCAGGCATGGCTTGACGGTCGGCGAACTTGCCAGGCACGTGAACGAGCGGGTGCTGCCGACGATCGAGGGCAGGTCGGCCGATCTGAACGTTGTGCGAATGGATGGCTGGACGCGGCAGATGCTGTTCGACGGCACGGGGCTCGAATGGGTCGCGCCGTCGCCGAACATGCCGACCGTTGACACAGCGTTCGTCTTTGCCGGAACCGGTCTGCTCGAGGGCACGAACGTGAGCGAGGGGCGAGGCACCACCAGGCCGTTCGAGGTGATCGGCGCCCCATACATCGACTCGGGGTTGATCGGCGAACTCCGAAAGCGTGAGCTGCCAGGAGTGCTGTTTCGTGAGGTCTGGTACGTGCCGACGTTCCACAAATACGCCGGAGAGACGCTGCGCGGGGTGCAGGTGCACGTGACCGACCGGCGAGCATACGACCCGGTGCGCTGCGGCGTGATTGTTCTCGACACGATCGCTCGCCTGTACCCGGATGACTTCCGGTTCCTCGCGCCAGCCGAAGGAACTGATGAGCTCGAGCGCCGATTCGCCATTGACAGACTGTGGGGATCCGACCGACTGCGCGTGACCATCGAGTCCGGAGGCGATCCCCTCGGCCTGGTCTTGCCGACCGCGAGCCCTGACACGGTTTATCCGGACGCCGCCCTTCTCTACCGATAACGTGTTCCTGAGCAAGGGAGGTCAGCGGTGTCGAAGCCGGACGACGCGGTCACACTGAGAGCATTTCGCCCCGGTGAGGGGCCCGCGCTGGCAGACGCGTGGACGGCCGCGGCACCTGGCGACGGCATCACGTACCAGCGGTTCCGCGACCTGTGCCTGCTCGACCGCAACTTCGATCCGGAGGGACTCGTGGTCGCGGCATCCGACGGTCAGATCGTCGGCGCGGCATACGGCGTGCGCCGTTTGATCGCAGCGGCCGGTGCCGATCTCGAGCCCGACTTCGGTTGGATTCCGTTCTTCTTCGTGCGGCCGGATGCGCAGGGGAACGGAATCGGGCGAGCTCTGCTTGAGCGTGTGATCGGGTGGTTACGCGCGCAGGGCGCGACGAGCGTGTTCTTCTCGTCCTACACGCCCAACTACTTCTTGCCCGGCCTGGACGCCGAGCGGTACCCAGCAGCTGCACGACTGCTCGACTCACTCGGATTTACGGTGCAATATGAGTGCGTCGCCATGGATCGCACGCTGAACGACTACCTGATGCCCGAGACGATCGCAGCGAGGATCGTGGCGCTCAGGGCCGACGGATTCCGGCTGGGCACCCCGAGCGGTGATGACCTCGTCGACCTGATCGCGATTGCAGGCGATCGATTCAACCCCGATTGGGCGCGCGCCATTCGTGAGGCGGTTGTGGCCGGCCTGCCGGTTGAGCGCATCATCGTCGTGCGCGACCCGAACGATGTCATGCTCGGCTGGGCGATGCACGGAACATACGAGAGCGTGATCGAACGGTTCGGACCGTTCGGCGTGCTGCCTGAAAGCCGCGGAACGGGCCTCGGCGAAGTGCTGCTGCACCTGATGCTCGAGCGGATGCGAGCAGCTGGCGCCCACGGTGCGTGGTTCCTGTGGACCGACGAAGACTCAGCGGCAGGTCACCTCTATCTCAAGACCGGTTTCGCTGTGACCCGCAGGTTCCGCGTCATGCACCGGATGCCCGCGTGAACGTGCCGAGTGAGAGCCAGTGCAGGATTCTGATGAAAGGGTACTGATGAATAGAACTGTTCTTGCGGTTGGCGGCCACATCGGCGACATGGATCTGACGGCAGGACCGACCCTGGCGAAGATGGTGCTTGACGGCGACCGCGCCATCATCCTGGCATGCACGTATGGTGAGCGCGGGCATCCGAAGCTCACGCCAGACGAGTACCGGCCACAGAAGATCCGCGAGGGAGAGCAGTTCGCCGCTGACATCGGCGCCGAGTTCCGCGTGCTCGACTACTCCGACGGATTTCTGCCAGACGACGACGAAGCAGCATCGCAGATTGCCGACGTCATCCGCGCCGAAAAACCGGACACCATCATCACGCACTGGACACGCAGCATCCACCGGGATCACGAGCGTGCCGCCATGATCACCGAGCGCGCGCGGTTTCTTGCGTCGTTGCCGCTTGAGCATCCGCTTCCCAGGCACGGAGTGTCGCAGTTCTTGCACGCCGACAATTGGGAGGATGCCGAGGGTTTCGTGCCGGATCTGTATGTGCCGATCCCTGATGCGGCGTTCGAACGGTGGCGAGCAGCGATTCAGAACCAGGCGTTTGCGCGCGGCGAGACATACGGTTTTCGGTATATCGACTATTACGAGGCGCTGATGACGGTCAAGGGATGCCTCGTCGGACATCCGCGGGCGTGCGGCTTTGCGGTCGGGGGCGGTCCAAGGTTCGAGGTCGCGGCTCCCTGACCGAAACCTCGCAACCCCGGCTGTGGCGCGGTACCGCAGATCGTCTTGCGGGGTCTCCCCGGAATGCTGCCAACCCCGGTGGTCGAGTAGCGAGCGCCAGCGAGCGTATCGAGACCTCGTAACCCGCTCTATGGTGCGGAACCGCAGACCATCTTGCGGAGGTCTCGATACGCGGCTCGCTTCGCGAGCAGCTACTCGACCACCGGGATGCCACCCCGGTGGTCGAGTAGCGAGCGTATCGAGACCTGGTGACCCGGCTGTGGTTCGGAACCGCAGACCGGGTTGCGGGGTCTCGATACGCGGCTCGCTGCGCGAGCAGCTACTCGACCACCGGTTGTGTACCCGTGTCGGTGGTCGAGTAGCGAGCGCCAGCGAGCGTATCGAGACCTGGTGACCCGCTTGTGGTTCGGGACCGCAGACCGGGTTGCGAGGTCTCGATACGCGGCTCGCTTCGCGAGCAGCTACTCGACCACCGAAACGTCCGAGACCTCGTGACCCGGCTGTGGTTCGGAACCGC
>DATMTC010000346.1:0-1664 GCA_035565115.1 Microbacteriaceae bacterium
TCCTGCCGATCTATTTCGTGGCACTCGCACCGGCCAATGCGTTCGAGATCGTGGCATGGCGGGTGGTGTTCTCGCTCGTGTTCTGCGCCATCATCATCCTGGTGACGCGGGCGTGGCGACCGCTCATGGTCATCATGCGCAGGCCACGCACGGTCTTCATCATGGGTGCGGCTGGCGCGCTCATCTATGTGAACTGGCAGACATACGTATACGGCGTGTCGACCGGCCAGGTCGTTGAGGCGTCGCTTGGCTACTTCATCAACCCGATCGTCACGGTGTTCCTCGGCGTGATCGTTCTGCGGGAACGGCTGCGCATAACGCAGTGGGTCGCGGTGGCAATCAGCCTGATCGCTGTTGTCGTGCTGACGATCGGCTACGGCGCGCTGCCATGGATCGCGCTGGTTCTAGCGTTCTCGTTCGGGCTGTACGGTCTGGTCAAAAAGCAGGTCGGCAAAGACGTGGATGCCGTCTCGGGGCTCACACTCGAGACCGTCTGGCTGATGCCGGTTGCCATCGTGCAGCTGATCGTTGTCGGAGTCACGGCAGGGCTGACGTTCGGCACCATCAGCGTCTGGCACACCGTCGGGATGCTCGGCCTCGGCGTTGTCACCGCGATACCCCTTCTGCTGTTCGCATCCGCTGCGCGCCGGTTGCCGCTGATCTATCTCGGATTCATCCAGTACTTTGCACCAGTAATCCAGTTTCTGGTTGGTGTGCTGCTTCTGCACGAGGCGATGCCGGCCGAGCGCTGGTTCGGTTTCGGCCTCGTCTGGCTTGCGCTGGTCATCCTCACGGTCGACATGGCGATCTCCGCTCGATCCTCACGACGCTCGCGGCTTGCGGCATCCGACGCCTGCGAACCTGGCGGCTCGCCGACGGCCGATCCGCTGCCGGAGTAGACGAGGCGCGTAGCCCGGCACCCAGGCAGCCGGCCAGGAATAGACGGGCCCTTCCTGCCGTTAGCATTGAGTATCCGCGTGCGACGACGGCGGGCGGAAGCATTCGTTCCTTTTCTCACGCGCAAGGGGTGACATGGATCAGAGCGATCCGTTCGGTTTCATCGGTTTGACCTACGACGACGTGATGCTCTTGCCCGGGCACACGGACGTCATCCCAAGCGAGGCGGACACGTCCACTCGCCTGACCAGGCGGATCAGCATGTCGACGCCGCTGCTGTCATCCGCGATGGACACGGTCACAGAGGCGCGCATGGCGATCGCGATGGCGCGCCAGGGCGGGATCGGCATTTTGCACCGCAACCTGTCGATCGCCGATCAAGCCGCATACGTCGACAAGGTCAAGCGCAGCGAGTCAGGCATGATCACGAATCCGGTGACGACGACGCCGGATGCGACAGTGGCCGATGTTGACGCGCTGTGCGCTCAGTTCCGGATGAGCGGTATGCCGGTAGTCGAGGATGACGGCAAGCTCGTCGGGATCATCACGAACCGCGACATGCGCTTCGTCTCAGAATTTGAAAAGTCCACCACGCTCGTGCGTGACGTCATGACGCGCACCCCGTTGATCACCGCCCCTGTCGGGATCGACCCAGATGGCGCCGTGGCGATCTTTGCTCAGCACAAGATCGAGAAGCTGCCGTTGGTTGACGGTTCAGGCATCCTCAAGGGCCTCATCACGGTCAAAGACTTCGACAAATCCGAGCA
>DATMTC010000347.1:0-3845 GCA_035565115.1 Microbacteriaceae bacterium
CGGTCGGCGCCGACGGCGAAGTCTCGTTGCACCGTAGCGCCAGGCTCGACCGTCGTGGCGGATGCCTGCTCGTCAAGCGGCACCAGCAGTCCAGACACCTTCGGCAGCCTTGCGGTCGACGACGTCGTGTTCTTCACCGTCATGCGCGAGTATGCGATTTCGTACCGATTGCCGCCCGCATTCGCCTCGTCAGAGAAGTTCTGAACGCGGATGTCCAGGCCGGCCTTCGAGTACGTGCTGATGAACGATGGCAGGTATCCTTCAGCGTTGGTCCAGCCGATCTTGCCGGGGATGTTCGGAACACCGAAGGTGATCATGGCGTTGCCGTGGTCGCGCAGGCGGTAGCTTCCGTCGATGAACGCGATCGGGGCATCCTTGTCGCCCTCCCACCCGAACGAGCTGGTCAGCCCAGGGCTGGACTGGTAACTGTATTGCGCTCCGCTTGCGGATGCCACAGCCGCGCTGAGTGCAGCCTGCAGCAGGTAGAACTCCCGTTGAACAGCCGAACTGCTTGCGTTCTGGTCATCGTTCACGGCCTGCGCTACAGCGGTTTCGGTCGTGAGCTGGTCTTGGATGGCGACCTCGGCGCCAGCGACGTCGGTCGTCGTCACCTGTGCGAGCAGCGCGGTCAGTGATGAACGAAAGTCCTGCGCGAAGAGCGCAACACCGGCAAGTGTGACGTTGCCGTTGCCTCCCCCGTCTGTCGTGTTTGTCAGTTGTGCGCTGATCTTGGCTGATGAGCCAGCCGGGATGGAAACGGTGTAGAGGTAGCTGACCGCTCCTCCTCCCGCCGTGAGCTTGTTGTCTGTCGCCGCCGCTGTGGCCGCTCCGTCGAGTGTCACCGTCAGCGCAGCAGTCGCCTGCCAGGCACCTGCGACGAACTGCAGCGTGCGCGGATTCGAGTCGGCGGCGACCGTCAGGTCCCAGCCCCACGGCTGGGTGAAGTCGCTGTTTCTGGCGAGGAAGACGCCGCCAGTCGTCGTTCCCGTCTGGGAAACTGTCGGGGTTCCGTTGGTCCACGAATACGACGTCGGGTTGTCACCTTGACGGTTGATCGTGCCCGCCGCATCTCGGTTGGCCGCCGAGAGCGCGCCGTTGCCGTCGCTTGAGCGGTCAAGACTCGAGCCGTCGAAGTGCAGCCAGTCCAGGGTGCCGAGCGCGGTCAGGTCCATCGTCGACGGAGCGGGCGCCGTCGAGATCTGCGGCCCGGATTCGACGGAGTGAACGTATGCACCCATGAATGACACATTGCCATCGATTCCGTGGGTGCTGCTGAGTGTCGCGGTCACGATGGCTCCCTCGCCGGGGCGCATCGTCACCGTCGTCTTACGCACTGACGCCGAATTGCCCGCCGTGAGTGCAGTCGTGTACGCCTTCGTGCCGTCGAGTGTCGTCACGGTGTACGTTGCGTCTGCCTGCCAGATGCCACCGACGAGCACGAGTTGCCGCACCGAGTCCGCTGCAGGCACGCTCACCCGGTAGCCGGCGTCATACGCGGTGGTCTCGCCGACGGTGGAAAGGTCGTATCGGTAGACAGCGCCTGTCGTGTCGCCCGAGGCCGTCTGCGTGGTCGTTCCGTCTGACCAGCTGAACGCGATGGGGCTGTCCGTCAGTGTCGCCATCGGCGTGGCTGGATGCAGGTCGGTGACCGTGATCGGTGCCGTAGCGGCGGCTTTCGTTTCGATTCCGGCGCCGGTGGCGTGCACCCAGCCGAGATCGCCGAGAGCCGTCAGGTCCATGCTGCCTGCTGCACCGGCCCCCGACGCCAGCGCTTCGGATCCGACGATGATCGGCGCAGGCGCGTCTGTCGTGGCCGCGAGCGCCGAAGTGATCGGTGTGATCGGGGTCAAGACCGCCGCCAAGAACGCGGTGGAAACGGTGACAGCAAGTGCCCGATTGCGCTTGTGGGTTTTGGTCATTGTCGGTCCTTCAACGTCATTGTCGTAATGAGGTCTCGCGCGGAACGCACATGCCTCAACTCGTATCGCAGCCGACTGCCGTGCTCGCCGTCGGGCTTGCCGTTAGAGAAGCTACCGAATTTTACCGATAAAATCAAGAGTCAATTCGTATCGATACACGGATCATCATGCGAGCGTCAGTTGCGTTGCATCGTCGCCACTCGCCAGGCACTCGCTACTCGTCAGGCACTCGCCGCTGGTCAGGGATTCGCTACTCGTCAGGCACTCGCCGCTGGTCAAGGATTCACCGCCGACGCCAGTCGTACGCGTCGGTGGTGTTGTCATGCTGGGGGTCGAGCCGGTCGTTGTTCGGACTCTGCTCGTTCGCGATTGGGTCGGGTGCTGTTCGCTCGCCGGTCCATCGGTCCTGCCGCGGTCCGCCCGTCAGGATGCCGACAACGGCGGCGATCGCAATCACGACTGCAGCACTGGCAGCGACCATCCACGGGTTCGGCCCAGCGTCGTGAAGCCGGCCAGGGCCGATCGCGCCTGACGACCACCAGGCAAGCAGTCCGAGTTCGATGCCTGCCACACAACCCGCCCCGAGCGCAATCAGCGTAAGGCGCCCTGCGGACGGCGCGCCACCCGGCAGCCGCGCCATCCGCCTGCGCGTCAACGCGGCAGCAAAATAGCCAGCGAGCACAGGAACGAGCAGCCCGGCGAACCCAAGCGCGACGCTGCCCTGCGGCACGATTCCGAGCAGCGGAATGCCAGGGATCGGCCCGAGTTGCGTGCCGACCGCACTCACAGATGAACCTGTTCCGATGGCGAAGCCTGGGCCGAGCAGCCACGACGCCGCCCACACGACGGCGTTCGGCAGCAGAGCGAGTTGGGCGATCGTCAGCGAGATCGCGCCGAGTGCGCCGGCCTGCAATTGTTCGTACAGCCCCACCACCGTGCCGAACTTGGCGATCAGCAGAATCGCGACGATCACCCCTGCCGCCGCGATCACCATGGCGGATGCTGCGGTGCCGGCGCGCAGCGCGGCTGCGATCGAGGAACGGGTCGCCTGGCTGAACCGTTGGCTCAGTCCGCGCCAGCGTGTTTCGGTTGCGCCAGCTCGAGCCGCACCGATTCCCTCACCGATGAGCACCCCGATGCCGAAGACGAACGTCGGCAGCACGATGCCTTGCCACAGCGACGGCTGCACGATCGTTTTGCCTGCTGTCAGCGTGACGACGCTTCCGATGATCCCGTACGCTGCGATCGCGCTGATCGCCCCGGTTGCCCGAAATGGCGTCTCGGCCGCGCGCATCCCGGTGCGCACGCCCATCAGCACCGCCAGCAACGCGAAGCCGAGCACCGCGATCGTCACCTGGAACGGCACGGTCGCGTGCGCGAAACCGAGCCAGGCAGCGACTGTTGCGGGCAGGCTGATCGTCAGGTTCACCCCGTGGCCGAGAAGCCAGATGTCTGCGGCGGCGCGCCAGAAGGCGATCCAGTCGACCTCGAGATGGAACTGCACAGCCCACAGCACGGTCAAAGGCACGAGCGCAACACCGATGCCGATGGCTGCAACGATGAGCGCGTCGAGCGCGGCGAGCAGGGCGACGGTCATCCGGTTCATCGCATGGGAGCTTATCGGGCATGCCGGACTTGCCATTCGCCGCGCGCCGACGTGCGGCAATCCGTCAGGTTAGCGGCGTACCTGCCTCGCCCCTCGCGTTCGCCCTCTGCATCCGCACCCGGACCCACGCACGCCGAGCGAGACCGCGTCGCTGTTGCGCGAGGTGTACGCGACGCTCGAGCGGAGCATCCGTTTGCGAGGGCCCGATCCGTGACGGATCGGGCCCTCCTCACGTGTGCACCCCCTGAAACTGAAGGGCGGCGGCGGCGTGCGCCGTGCGCGATCTCAACCTGACGGATTGCCGCACGTCGGCGCGCGGC
>DATMTC010000348.1:0-4245 GCA_035565115.1 Microbacteriaceae bacterium
CGTGCTCGTCGCGGGCGGCGGGGTGCTGCCACCTGAGCTGCCGCTACCCCCTGTCTGGCCGCTGCCGCCGGCTCCTCCCGTCGTCGGAACCGGCGTGCTGCTGGGAGTCGACGACGAGCCAGAACCAGACGAATCAGGCGACGGCGCCGCCGTCGGTGGCTTCGATTGGATGGCAGCAGTCAGATCGGCACGCACCTTGGCGATCGCCGCCCGGATAGCAGCGGCCCGTTTGCTTGTGATCGCGCCGCTTGCCGTGTCAGCCTGCACGGCGGTGTTCAGCGCATCCAGGCGCGACATGGCCTGGCTTGCGTTCCCCGCAGCCGCGCTTTGAGCAATGGCGACGACCGACGATTGCAATTGCCGTGCCGCGGCCGCTTCGATCGAGGGCGTCGGACCCGAGCAGCCGGCAAGTGCCGCAACGCACACGGTGATCGCGAGCGCTGCCGTCATCCGTCCGCGATTGCGCGTTCGCGCGCTCATGGTGTCACGCTCCTCATCAGCTCTCGCAAGTGCTCGCCGAGTTGTCCGCCCACGGCAGGCATGCTCGGAGCCGGGCTGGCGGGCTGCGGTTGCGCGGCCGACACAACGAAATAGATCACCGCGGCCGCGATCAGGATCAGCAGGATCACGGCGAGCACAATCCAGACAGCGCGATGTTTTCGCGGCGCTGCCCCCAACGATTCGCCTGTGACCGGCGTCTGCGGCACTGGCGTTTGCGTCTCAAGCAGCTCGGCGGCGCCTTGCACGCCGTCCGGCATGGCGAACACGTCTTGCCGTTCTGCTGATGTGGGGATCACGGCCGTCCTGATCAGATCGGGATCGGAGTCGGATGCAGGGCCAGGCGCAGAATCGGGCGCAGAATCGGGTGCGGATTCAGAATCGACCGCATCCACCATGCCAACGTGTATCACCTCGGTCACGTCGTCGGCAGTCGCGTCGTTCGCGGCCATCATGCCGGTGATCGCCGGAGCATCCGACTCGACCTCGCCGATCAGACCGCGAGCCGCTTCGGCAACGTCCCACGCGGATGGCCGCGCATCCGGAGCCCGTGCCGTCATGCCGGTCAGAAGCGATTTCCATTCATAACCGAGCTCGCTCGGAATCTGCGGATCGGTCGAGATCTTCGCAGCAAGCGACTCGACCATGGTGCCCGGATACGCCTTGTCGCCCGTCAGGCTCTCGAGCAGAACGAGGCCAAGCGAATAAACGTCGGATGCCGGCGTCGCCGCTTCGCCTCTGGCCTGCTCCGGGCTCAGGTATGCGGCGGTGCCGATGACGGTGCCGGGGGCGGTGAGCCTGGTTGAATCGGTGAGCACGGCGATGCCGAAGTCGGCGAGCTTCGCCCTGAAGTCACGGTCAGGTGTTGGTGATGTGCTCAGAAGCACGTTGTCTGGTTTGATGTCGCGATGCACGATACCGCGCTCGTGCACCACGTGCAGGGCCTCTGCCAGGTCGAGTGCCATCTCCGCAACGACCTGCGGCTCGAGCGGGCCGTCCTCGATGCGGTGCCGCAGTGTCTTGCCGTCGACCAGTTCCATCACGAGATAGGCGCGGCGATCAGTCGCACCATCGGTCATGTTGGCATCGAACACCGTCACAAGTGCGTGGTGGTTGAGCGATGCCAGGGTGCGGATCTCGGATGTCTCACGGCGCAGATCAAGCGGCCCTGTCGCATTCGGCGGGAACAGTTTGACCGCAACCGGCCTGGCGAGCAACTCGTCTTCCGCGCGATAAACACTCGCCATTCCGCCGTGGCCGATCAGGGTTTGCAGGCGGTATCGCTCAGCGAGAAGCGTGCCGATGAGTTCGTCGTCCACGGTCTCGGGTTCTGCATGGTGCGATTCGTCGAGCATAGGGTCAGCTGTCATTGTCTTGCGGGGTCTCCAGCGGGAAATCCTTGCCTGTCGCTACCTTACGTCGATTGATCGGATTCTGCCCAGGTATGCACCCCAGTATGCACGCGGAAGCACATTCCGGCTGCTTCCGCAATCCCCTGGGAGCCCGCGCACACGGGCGATACGGTCAAGAAAAGCGGTCAAGAACAGCGGTCAGGAAAGCGGAGCACGCTTGATCGGTCCGCGGGAGAGGAGAAGCACTATGAGTATCGGAGGCGGCATCCTCTTGATCGTCATCGGCGCGATCCTGAGTTTTGCCTTGAATATCGACGTCGGCTGGATTGACCTGCACTTCGTCGGATACATCCTGATGGCCGCCGGAGTGGTCATCGTGATCATCGGTATCGCACTGCTGATGCGTCGCCGCAGAACGATCTCGACAACCCGCTCTGGCGTCGATCCGGCCGGCGGCGAACGCATCACGCGGGAGTCATCCGACACCGACGACCCGCTGGTCTGAGGTGCCGGGCTGAGGCGCCCGGGGTCTGACACCCGGGCTCTGACGCCCGGCTCTGACGCCCGGGCTACGGGCGAGGCGGCAGCGGTGCAAGCGCCGTGGCCTCCAGCGCATCAAGGGCAGCGGCGATGCGATCGATATCGTCATCGCTGAGGCCGGCGAGCAGCGCGCCGATTCGCTTCGCGCGCTCTTCGCGTGCGCGCAGCACCGCTTCGCCACCGGCCGGGGTCACCTCGATCAGGAACGACCGGCCGTCGTCAGGATCCTGCGTGCGAGAAACCAGGCCGCGAGATTCCAGATCCGCGATGGCGCGCGTCATCGTCGGAGCAGCAACGACCTCCATTCGCGCAAGGTCACCTGGGCGCAGTGGCCCCTTGCGCAGCAGAGTGGACAGCGCAGACACCAGGCCGTGACTCAACCCGTCGGCAGCGGGTCGGATGCGTCGATTGATGCGTCCCACCGCCACGGCAAGTCTGGTTGCGATTTCGGTGCGGGCCGCCGCGGCATCGTGTTCGGTCACGAGACCATGATCCCGTATCTCACCGGGTTCGCCCATCAGGCTCGGCTTTCGCTCGGTGCCCGAACCACGGGTTCAAGGTCTTCGACGTGCATGTACTTCTTGCCGCGGCTCAGCGACGCGATGGCGCCGACGACTGACATGATGGCTGCTGCGATGAAGACGACGGTGAGCCCGTCGTGGAATGGCTGGGAAATCAACTGCGGGAAGAACTCCTTGCCGGTGAGCGCAGCGGCATCCGCGTGGGAGAGATGCGGCAGCACGCCGAACGGTTTCAGCAGACTCTGGATCGGGTTGTAACCGAGGAATGCGGCGAATACGCTGCCAACCGGTGGCAGGCCGGCGATCTGATGCGCCACGGATTGCGGAACGCCGTGCGCGGTGAGGCCCTTCGCCAGTGTCGTCGGCAACGAAGCGGACAGGCCCGCGATCAGCAACGAGAAGAAGATGCCGATCGACAGCGAACTGCCTGCGTTCTGCACAGTGCCGGCCATTCCTGACGCCGACCCGCGTTCCCTCGCTGGCACGCTGTTCATGATTGCAGTGCGGTTCGGCGCGCCGAACATACCGGAGCCGATGCCGCTCAGGCCGGTGATGATTGCGAACTCCCAGTAGTCGAAGTTCACCGGGATCACAAGCAGAAGCACGAAGGTCAGCGCGACGATCGCGAGCCCGATCGTGGCGAACGCGCGGGCGCCGAACCTGTCAGACAGCGTGCCGGACAGCGGCCCCGCAATGAGGAAGCCGATCGTGATCGGCAGCATGTAGATGCCGGCCCACAACGGCGTGTCTGCGTATGAGAATCCGTGCAGCGGCAGCCAGATGCCTTGCAGCCAGATGATGAGCATGAACTGCAGGCCGCCTCGGCCGACGGATGCGAGCAGCCCGGCCAAGTTCGCCATGGCGAACGCTCGGATCTTGAACAGCCGCATATTGAACATCGGCGAACTGGTCTTCAGTTCGACGAACACGAAGATCACCAGCAGCACGCCGCCGCCGATGATGCTGCCGAGCACCCACGGATTCGCCCAGCCGGTCGAGCTGCCGCCGTATGGCTGGATGCCGTAGGTGATGCCGGTCAGGGCGGATGCGAGGCCCGCGGCGAACAGGATGTTTCCTGGCCAGTCGAGCTTGCCGGGGTTGCGAGTGCCGACCTCATGCAGCGACTTGTACGACCAGATCGTGCCGACGATGCCGATCGGCACGCTCACGAAGAAGACGGCGCGCCAGTCGATGACGGCCAGCAGGCCGCCGACGATGAGGCCGATGAAGCTTCCGGCAATCGCTGCGACCTGGTTGATGCCAAGCGCCATGCCTCTGCGGTGCGCTGGAAAAGCATCCGTCAGAATCGCCGTCGAGTTGGCGAACAGCATGGC
>DATMTC010000349.1:0-2256 GCA_035565115.1 Microbacteriaceae bacterium
CGAGGGCCGCAGCCGTTGAGACCGGGTTGCCGCCGAACGTTCCGCCGATGCCGCCAGGTTGCACGGCATCCATGATCTCGGCTCGCCCCGTGACCGCGGCGAGCGGCAATCCGCCTGCGATGCCCTTGGCCGTCAGCACGAGGTCTGGCACGACGCCGTGGTGCTCGATCGAATACCAGGTGCCTGTGCGCCCCATGCCTGCCTGAATCTCGTCAGCGACGAAGACGATTCCGTTTTGCGCGCAGAACTCGCTCAGTCGTGCGAAGTATCCATCGGCCGGAATCACGATGCCGCCGTCGCCCTGGATGGGCTCGACGAAGAACGCAGCAACCTCCTCTGCGCCAATATGGGTCGTGATGTAGTCGATGGTTCGCTCTGCCGCCTCTTGCCCTGACAGGCCGTCGCGGAATGGGTAACTCACCGGAACGCTGAACAGGTCACCGGGGAACGGGCCCATCCCTGCACGCTCCGGCCACGGGCGGTATGTCATCGCCATGGTCAGGTTGGTGCGGCCGTGGAAGGCGTGATCCAGGCTGAGGATGACGCGCCGCCCGGTGCGCTTGCGGGTGATCTTCACCGCGTTCTCGACGGCCTCTGCGCCCGAGTTCACCAGGATCGAGTGCTTTGGAAAATCGCCTGGGGTGATCTGGGCGAGTTTCTCCGCCACCCGAACGTAGTTCTCATACGGTGTCACGGTGAAAAGCGTGTGGGTGAGCTTCGCGGCCTGCTCGGCTGCCGCAGCGGCGACGGCCGGATGCGCGTGCCCGATCGTCGTGACACCGATGCCGGAGCCGAGGTCGATCAACCTGTTGCCGTCGACATCCACGAGCACGGCGCCGGAGGCGTGGTCCATGTAGATGTTCGCCAGGGTTCCAGCGCCACGCGAAACGCTTGCTTCGCGTCGCGCTTGCAATTCGAGTGAGCGCGGACCTGGCAGAGCGGTGACGACTGAGCGAGACTGATCGACGGAGAATTCACGAGGCATGACCCCAATGCTACGTGGCGCTCGTTACGGTTTCGTGACGCGCCGCTCGGCTCACTCCCAGACGAGGCAAAGGCGGATGCGGCACACTGGAGCGTTCGTGACCTTCGATGTCTTCGATCTCGAACCCGTCAACCACAGAAAGTGAACTCGTGCGCAAAACTTTGCCCATCGTCATCCTCGCGACAGCGGCGCTCGCCCTTACGGGCTGCACAGCGGCGAGCAACTCTGCCGCCAGCGACTGCAAAGGCGTCGCATCCGGACCGGTGTCCGACGCTGTCAAGGTCAGCGGCAAGGCAGGCGCGGAGCCAAAGGTGACATTCACCAAGCCGCTGAAGGCGACGACGACGCAGCGCACGTTCGTGACGACGGGCAAGGGTGCCACGGCGACCAAGTCCAGCACGGTGGACATTGCTCTTGTCGCGTACAACGGCTCGAGCGGCAAAGAGCTCACGACGAACGGCTACGGAAAGACGGCGAAGATTCCGATCACCGTCGGGGACTCCACGCTCATTCCGGTGTTGTCTGACGTCGTCAAATGCGCTCCGATCGGATCTCGTGTCGTGACCACAGCGCCGGTGAAGAAGGCGTTCGGCTCTGCCGATCCGTCGTCGCTCGGGCTCAAGGCATCCGACACGATCATCTTCGTCGCAGACATCGTGGACATGGTGCCGTCGAAGGCGACAGGAAAGCCGCAGGCGGCTCAAGAGGGATTCCCCACGGTCAAGCTCGCCAAGGACGGCAAGCCGACGATGACCATGCCGAAGGCCGATCCGCCGACCGAACTGAAAACCGAAGTGCTCAAGAAGGGCACCGGCACGAAGGTCGCAGCAGGGGACACCGTCACGGTGCAATACCAGGGCGCGATCTGGGGCTCAGGCAAGGTCTTCGACCAGAGTTGGGCAGGCCGGGGACCGACTCAGTTCCCGCTCGTCGACGGCCAGATAGTGCCGGGGTTCATCAAGGGTCTTGTCGGGCAGACTGTCGGTTCGCAGGTCGTCATCGTGATGCCGCCGGCGGACGGATACGGGGCAAAGGGCAACTCGCAAGCAGGAATCTCCGGCACAGACACTCTTGTCTTCGTTGTCGATATTCTCAAGACGCAGCAGTAGCGCATCCGGCCGCTGAACGAAGCAGACCGATGGCGCGCATGCATCGCGCCGTTACGATGACGCTATGCGCAAAGTAGTGATTCTCGGATCGACCGGCTCGATCGGAACGCAGGCGCTCGAGGTCATCAAATCGAACCCGGAGCGGTTCGATGTCGTCGGGCT
>DATMTC010000350.1:0-1802 GCA_035565115.1 Microbacteriaceae bacterium
ACCTAGGATCGCGACCGGCGGAAGACGTGTCGGCTGAGAGTTGGCGGATGCTGCCGAATCTGTGCTCATCCAGCCAGCCTATTCCGCGACAGGCATGGGAAATCCGTAGGATTGAGATATGAGCGCATCCGGCGGAAACAAAGCGATCATTGCGGCGTTTTCGGCCAATCTCGGCATCGCGATCACCAAGTTCATCGCGTGGGCGTTCTCTGGCTCGACGTCGATGCTCGCCGAGGGCGTGCACTCCCTCGCGGACTCTGGCAATCAGCTGCTTCTGCTTTTCGGCGGCAGGCAGGCGAAGAGGAAAGCCGACAAGTCGCATCCGTTCGGTTATGGCCGCGAACGTTACGTTTACGCCTTCGTCGTGTCGATCATCTTGTTCTCGGTGGGTGGAGTCTTCTCGCTCTACGAGGGCATCAACAAGCTGCAGCATCCGCACCCGATCGAGGTGTGGTGGCTTCCGCTGCTCGTTCTGGTGATAGCAATCTGCATGGAGAGCTACTCGCTGCGCACAGCGGTTCACGAGTCCAGGCCGCTCAAGGGCGACGAATCCTGGTTCACGTTCATTCGACGCGCGAAGGCGCCCGAACTGCCCGTCGTGCTGCTCGAGGATGTGGCAGCGCTGACCGGTCTTGTCTTCGCCCTGTTCGGCGTTGGCCTCTCGATCCTCACCGGCAACGGCATCTGGGATGCGATCGGCACACTCATGATCGGCCTGTTGCTGATCGCGGTCGCGATCGTGCTCGGCATCGAGACCAAGAGCCTGCTCGTCGGCGAGGGTGCAACCGATGCGGATGTCGCGGCGATCGAACGCGCGATCGTCTCCGGCGACGACGCGCCCCGCATCATCCATATGAAGACGCTGTATCTCGGCCCAGACGAGTTGATGGTCGCGGCCAAGCTGGGGATGCCAAGTGACCACAGGCTGACGGAGATCGCCGCTGCGACCAACGCAATCGAAGCCCGAATTCGCCAGGCGGTGCCTGCGGCTCGTGTGATTTACCTCGAGCCGGACGTGTACCTGGATCCGAACGAGGCGCATCCGACGACCGACGCGATCGTCATCAAGGGGATGGACTAGGCGCGGTGCTTCGCCGGCCGGTACTTCGGCGGGCAGTAACGCTGCGTTCCAGTCCCGTTTCAGTGATTCTGCCCACTTGAAGTGGGCAGAATCACTGAAACGGGATTGGATTGGGCGTCGGCAGGATGCGTGCGGCGGGCAGCGCGGGTCAGGGCTGGTCGGCGGGCAGCGCGGGTCAGCGCAGGTCGGCGGGCAGCGCAGCATCCGCTAGTGCGCGAGCGAGCGAGCGAGCTTGCGGCACCGCATCGAGCGAATTGAACGTGGCCAGAAACGCCTGCTGCATCGCGGCTCCGGCCAGCAGTTTCGCCAGCGCATCCGCGTCGATGGTCGTCGGCAACCGTCCCGCATCAACCTCACCATCGAGGTAGACGCGCACGGCGTTCACCGGTCCTTCCGGGCCCGCATTGCGTGCACGCATGCCATCGCGCTGGGTCGCCAACAGCTCCGGTGATCCGAAGATCGATGCAGCGATCGGGAACGTCAGCACGTAGAACTGCATGAGCTGTTCGACGATCGCCGCGATGTTCCCGCGCACCGTGCCAGTGCCGACCAGTTCGAGCGGTGAGGAGAAGGATGGCATTCGCTCCTTGAGCACGCACAAGAAGATCTCTTGCTTGTCGCTGAAGTGCTTGTACAACGTGGCCTCCGAGTAGCCGGCAGCCCGTGCGATCTCCTTCGTTGTCGAACGAGCCAGGCCCCGTTCGCGCATGACAGCGGCCGC
>DATMTC010000351.1:0-3396 GCA_035565115.1 Microbacteriaceae bacterium
AGCGTGACGACGAGCACGGCGACCAGGGCGATCCATCCCCACCACAGGTGCGCGACCAGCCACAGCAGCAGGGCGGCAGCACTGAAGATTGCGCCGCCGATCAGCGTTCCGACGATGACGACGAGCACATACTTGGGCGACACCCGCTTGAAGTCTGCTGCGATGTCGAGGCGTTGCGTCACGGTACTCCTGGATGGCGACCTGTGGAATGAAAAGCGGCTGGGATCGCCATCCATCGTAGCCGTGCCGTCGGCGGCAGGACTGGGAAGCTGCCGGTGGCGGGTATGTCGCATCCGCACAAAGACTTCGCAGTTTTGATGTGCGCAGAGCGCAACTGCGCGATCGTCCGGCACGCCGTAATGTGAATGGTGCGCGCGGATGACCCAGCGCTTTCGACGACCAGAGGGATTTGCATGTCTTCAGCAGCCATCGCACCAACCGCACAGACACTGGCTCGGCCGACGCTTGCCGACCGCTTCATTCCGCGCAGCGCTGTGAACAACGCACTGCTGATCGCGGGAGGAGCAGCCGTCGTCGGCGTGTTCGCTCAGCTTCAGATTCCGCTCTGGCCGGTGCCGATCACCGGCCAGACCCTGGCCGTCATGCTCGTCGGTGCGACGCTTGGGGCCTGGCGCGGAGCATCCGCTCTGGCGCTGTACCTCGTCGCTGGGCTGGCGGGCGTTCCGCTGTTCGCCGGCTTCGCAAGCGGAATCGCATCTGTCGCCAAACCAGACTTCGGCTTCATCATCGGCTTCGTGTTTGCAGCAGCGCTCATCGGATGGCTCTCCGAACGCAACTGGGACAAGCATCCGCTGCTCTCGCTGGCCGGTTTCCTGGGTGCAAGCGTCGTGCCGTTCCTGTTCGGGCTGCCGTATCTGGGCTTCGCGCTCGGCTCGCTTGGCCTGCCGAACGATCTGAACAGCGTGCTCGTTGCCGGGTTCTATCCGTTCGTGCTCGGTGGCGTGATCAAGTGGGCGATCGCCGCAGCCATTCTTCCGCTGGCCTGGAAGGCCGTGCGCGCCGTCGACGCGCACAGCAAGCGCTAGCGGGCGTTCGGCGCCACCGGGCGTTCGGCACGACCGAGCTAACCGCACACCGCACACCGCGCGTTCCAATCCCGTTTCAGCGATTCTGCCCACTTGAAGTGGGCACGATCGCTGAAACGGGATTGGAATTGCACTCAGGTGGGCAATGGTGCAACGTGCGGCGTCGGGTGCGGGTGCGGCATGCGGCCGCGGGCAAACGAATTGCGCGCTAGACGTGGTCGTGCGCCGGCACGTCGTCTTCGTCGCTCGGCGGCGGAAGCGTGCACATATGCTCCGCGACCAGCCCTGCCGCCAGCAGCACAGCCGCGCCGAACGTTGCGATGACCGCCAGCCAGATGCTGTCGGCCGCAGGCAGCACCGGCCTCGTGAGTTCGTACGCCAGGATGCCGATGCCCGACCCGGTCAGCAGCGCGCCAGAGAGACTCGACGCCTTCGCAAGCACGGCAACCCGCGTCGCGTGGAACGGATCGATGCGTGCGTTCGACCGCCCGAGCACCGCTCGCCGGATCGGAACGGCCAGGATCACCACGATCGCAGCGATGGCGATCAGAGTGATCGGCAACGACACGGGAGGCACCAAAAGCGGAAGCCCGCCCGCAACGACGCCGATCTCCAACAGGAACCCGATCACAATTCCGGCGACACCCAGCCCGACCAGCGATGTCACGTGCGTGCGCCTCACGGATGCTCACCGCCCGCGATCGCGCCGGGCTCGGATGGCTCGGATGCATCGGATGCCCCGGATGCCCCGGCCGCCCCGTCAAAAGCGACGACGTCGTCTGCGACGGCCGCCGCCAATTCGGCGACCGATCCGTGGCCGTCGAGCCGAGCATCCGGATCGAGCTGCGCCCACGGCACGAGCACGAACGCGCGTTCTGCGGCACGAGGATGCGGCAGCGTGAGCCGTTCGTCGTTCAGTCGCCGCCCGTCGTAGTCGACGATGTCGATATCGAGTGTTCTGTCTCCCCACCGCTCGGCGCGCACCCGCCCAAAGTCGGCCTCGATGCGGTTGACCGCGTCGAGAAGCGCGTAGGGATCGAGTGTGGTCAACGCAAGCGCAACCGCGTTCAGGTAGCGAGGGGCATCCGCGTCGACCCCCGACAACTTCACAGCGGCTGATTCGACCAGTCCGCTCGTGGCACGAACACGCACGCCTGCAACGGCATCCAACGCTGTGACAGCCGCTCGGATCGTGGCCGCTCGGTCACCGAGGTTACTGCCGAGCGCAAGCACAACAGGCGCATCGACCCGCAGCCGCTGCGGTTTCGGCGAACGGATGCCGCCGGTCACCTGGTCTCCTGCACTGCGTTCGCGTCGTTAGCGCCGGCGGTGCGCCCGCGCTCGATGGTGACCGAAACGTCATCGAACGGCACCTCAATCGGCGCGTTCGGCTTGTGCACGGTCACCCGTGTGCGCTGAACCGCAGAAAAGCCGAGCACAACGGATGCGATCCGTTCGGCGAGCGTCTCAATCAGGTCGACGGGGTCGCGCTTGACCGCGTCGACGACCGCGACGGCCAGTTCGCCGTAGTGCACGGTCGCCGCGAGTTCGTCACCGCGGGCAGCGACGGTGAAATCGAGCCAGGCGGTCACATCCGTCACGAACTCCTGACCGGCCGCTCGCTCGAAGTCGAAGACGCCGTGGTGCGCGTGCACGCGCAAGCCCGTCAGTGTGATGTGATCCAGGTGGTCCATGCTCATGCGTCCATCTTTGCCGAACTGGCGGTGTCGGTGCCACGACCGCCTCGCCACGCGTCGACGACGTCGAGAGCGCGACGCGTGCTCGCCACGTCGTGAACCCGCACACCCCACACGCCGGCCTGTGCTGCAAGCGCACTGATGATTGCTGTGACCGAGTCACGCTCCTGAAGAGGGGCGCCGGCCGGCAGCAGGTCGGCGACGAAGCGTTTGCGCGAAGCGCCGATGAGCACCGGCAGTCCCAGCTGTTCGAACTCGGCCAGGTGCGCGAGTACCTGCCAATTGTGCTCGGACTTCTTCGCGAAGCCCAGGCCAGGATCGATGATCACCCGCGAACCGTCAACGCCGCGCACGATGAGCTCGCCGACGCGCGCGAACAACTCGTCGCGCACCTCGCGTGCAGCATCCGCATACGTTGCGTGGTCGTCCATCTGCACGCTGTGGCCTCGCCAGTGGCTGACGATGTATGGCAGTCCGCTCTGGATTACAGCATCCGTCATTGCCTCGTCTGCGAGTCCGCCTGACACGTCGTTGATCAGCTGAACGCCGGCGTCTGCTGCGGCAAGCGCTGTTTCGGCGTTCATCGTGTCGATGCTCACTCGGATGCCGCGCTCTGCCAGCGCCTGCACCACCGGGATGACCCGCTCCTGCTC
>DATMTC010000352.1:0-2181 GCA_035565115.1 Microbacteriaceae bacterium
GACGCACCTTGACGATGCGGTCCTCTGCACGCTGGATGAGCGTCTGATACATCTCATATGGATGCATCGGACGCTCGGCAAGCAGAGCAAGGGTGGCGATGGCAAGTGGTGTGATCATGATTATTCCGTAAGGAATATACCTCGCGGATGTCTGCCCGTCAAGACCGTCTGTGCCCAACCCCGCGTTCTCTACCCGTTCTCTACCCTTTCTCTGCCCCGCGCAAGCGCGCAGCTGCTGAACGCGGATACGTCCAGCCCTTTACGCGAAACCGGGTGGCGGAAAGCATGGAGGCATGAAGATCTGGCGAGGCATCGGTTCCGGACTGGCCGCTAGAGCGGCAGGAATCACAGCACTGAACGCGGTCACCTATCTGGATATGGCAATCAGGGGCCGCCCAGCGAGCAAGACCCCCGAGGAATCGGTCGAGAAGATCGCCGATGAGGTCGGCGCCACGATCCCGGGAGACGAGCGTTCCAGGAGCAACAGGCTGGCGGGTCTTGGCCCGCTGACCGGGATCGCCACCGGCGTGGGGATCGGTGTCGCTCTGGGCGTTGCTCGAGCGCTCGGATTTCGACCGCACCTGTTGATCGGCCCGCTGATCAGTGGGGCGGGTGCGATGGCAGCCACCGACATCTCCATGGCCGAGCTCAAGGTAACCGACCCCACCACCTGGAACGCCAAGAGCTGGCTGAGCGACGCCATCCCGCACGCGGCGTATGGTTTCGTCACGTTCGTCGTGCTGCGGGGTCTAGACCGCCGACAGGACTAGACCGCCCGGCCAGGACGATGCGGCCCGGCCAGGATGCTCACAGGCCAGCATGCGCACCGGCGGTGATTACGCTAGGACCACGAAAACAAGGAGGCCGACGTGGCGCATCCAGGCACACCGGACGACGCGAACAACGCGAACCGTCCGCTGCGAGAGTTCGACGACACCCTCGTCACCGATTTTCACGACAGGATGAGCTACGGGTCATATCTTGACCTCGGCACGCTACTTGACGCGCAGCATCCGGTGAGCAAGCCCGAGCATCACGATGAGTTGCTGTTCATCATCCAGCACCAGACGACCGAACTCTGGCTCAAGCTGGTGCTGCACGAACTCGCATCGGCACGCGACCTGCTGAGGGCAGACCAGCTGCAGCCGGCACTTAAACGCATCGCACGGGTCAAGCACATTCAGCGCACGCTGACCGAGCAGTGGTCGGTACTCGCAACGCTGACACCGACCGAGTATGCGGAGTTCCGCGGGTTTCTCGGCAACTCGTCCGGCTTCCAGTCGTGGCAGTACCGCAGCGTCGAATTCGTTCTCGGCAACAAGGATGCCCGCATGCTGCGGGTCTTCGAAAGCAACCCGCCCGCGCACGCTCAGCTGACCGAACTGCTCGAAGCGCCGAGCATCTACGACGAGTTCCTGCGCTATCTCGACCGAGCCGGCTTCGACATTCCGCGCGAGGTGCTCGAGCGCGACGTGACACAGCCGTACCGCATGAACGACGTGCTCGTCGGCACGTTCAAGCTGATCTACGAGAACGCGGCAGAGCGGTGGGCGGCATATGAGGCGTGCGAGGAACTCGTCGACCTCGAAGACAACTTTCAGCTGTGGCGGTTCCGACACCTGAAGACCGTGCAGCGCACCATCGGCATGAAGACGGGCACGGGCGGCTCAAGCGGCGTCACCTTCCTGGCGAAAGCACTCGACATCACCTTCTTCCCCGAGCTGTTCGCCGTGCGCACCCGGATCGGAGCGCCAGAACGCGAGCGCACGCAGTGACCCTGGTCTCGTTCGCCGCCGCGTATCAAGACCGCTCGTGGCATCACTCGCCGGTGTTCGAGCTGGCAAACGGGCGGCTGCGCCGGTTCACGGCGCGCGCAACCCCAGACATCCGCATCGACGGCACGCTCATTCCGCGCCTGGCCGACCACCATGTGCATCTCGGTCTCATCGACCACGCCGAGTTGTTCGCAGGTGGCGTCACCCACGTGATCGACCTGGGCTGGGACCCGAAGGTCGCGCGTGGCTGGACGCAGCTTGCCGCCCCGGTCGTCACCATCGCAGGAGCCCTGATCTCGTGCGTCGGCGGATACCCGAAGAACGCTGGCTGGGGTCCGCCCGCCGCAACAAGGGAGGTGCGCGAGTCGGATGCCGCGACGGCGGTCGACGAGCAACTGGCCGCAGG
>DATMTC010000353.1:0-13529 GCA_035565115.1 Microbacteriaceae bacterium
AGACGTTAAAGCGGAACTCCACCACGTCGCCATCCTTCATGACGTAGTCCTTGCCCTCCATGCGCGCCTTGCCCTTCGCGCGCGCCTCGTGCACCGAGCCGAGTTCGACGAGGTCCTCGAACGAAATCACCTCGGCCTTGATGAAGCCTCGCTCGAAGTCTGTGTGGATGACACCAGCAGCTTGCGGCGCCTTCCAACCTTTGTGGATGGTCCAGGCACGCGATTCCTTGGGGCCTGCGGTCAAATACGTCTGCAGCCCGAGTGTGTCGAAGCCGATGCGGGCCAGCTGGTCGAGTCCGCTTTCATCCTGGCCCGTCGACGCAAGCAACTCGGCAGCATCCTCTGGGTCGAGATCGATCAGCTCGGACTCGATCTTCGCGTCGAGGAAGACCGCCTGGGCCGGTGCGACCAGGTCTGCGAGCGCTTGCTTCTTGGCCGCATCCGTCAGCACTGCCTCATCCACATTGAACACGTAGATGAACGGCTTGGCGGTCAGCAGGCCGAGCTCTGCGATCGGTTCGAGATCGATGTTCGTGGCAGACAGCGGAGTTCCCGCATCCAGGGCTGCGTGCGCCTCCTGGGCCGCCGTCAACACGCTCGGGTCGAGCTTCTTGCCACGCACTTCCTTCTCGTACCGGCTCTCAGCCTTCTCAAGCGTCTGCAGGTCGGCGAGAATCAACTCGGTGTTGATCGTCTCCATGTCAGAAGCCGGATTGATGTCACCGTCGACGTGCACCACGTCAGGGTCTTCGAATCCGCGCACAACCTGCGCGATCGCATCCGCTTCTCGGATGGTGGCCAGAAACTGGTTGCCGAGTCCCTCGCCCTCACTCGCCCCGCGCACGATGCCAGCGATGTCGACGAAGCTGACCGTCGCGGGCAGGATGCGCTCACTCTTGAAGATGTCCGCCAGAACCTTCAGTCGCGCATCCGGAAGGTTCACAACGCCGATGTTCGGCTCGATGGTCGCGAACGGATAGTTCGCAGCGAGCACCTGATTCTTCGTCAGGGCGTTGAACAGGGTCGACTTGCCGACGTTGGGCAGTCCAACGATTCCAATAGTGAGAGCCACGGGGGTTCAGTCTACCGGCGCGCCACCGTGCGAACGCGCTGAGCTCACTGCACGCGATAGCGGTAGCAGACCGTGACGTATGGAAGGGCGACGGTCTGCCTGCCCGCGGTCTGCGGATGCGACCGGATGAGTTCGCGCACTGCCGCGAGCGTGTCGCGTTGCTCGTTCGCAGACATCAGCGTGTAGTAGCTGCGTGAACGGACCAGATCGAGCAACCCGTCTGGCGTGTACTCTGCCGCCCACTCGAATTGGGCGCGATCGGGTGCACCGAATGGCGCTCGAACGTCTGGATCGTTCGCGCCGTCTGTGAACTGGTCGCCGTCAGCGTGCATCGCAATGCCAAGCTCGCGCACCCAGTCCACCCGTTCGTCTCGCAGGTTCCAGATCAGGCCGAGGAAGCCGCCTGGCCGTAAGACGCGCGCGACCTCGATGGATGCGAGCGCCTTGTCGACCCAGTGCCACGCCTGGGCGAATGTGACGGCGTCCATCGACCGATCAGGCAACGGGATGCCCTCAGCGGCTCCGGCGTGGACCTCGACATCGGGCAGGGTCCGCGCGAGCACCTCGAGCATATGCGTCGAAGGATCGACGGCGACAATTATGCGCCCATCCCTCTGCAGCGCCCGAGTGAACTTGCCCGTTCCCGCCCCGACATCCGCAACGCGCACAGCATCCGATGGCACCAACCACTCGACGGCTGCCGCAGGATAGCCGGGCCGCGCCGCGTCGTACACCGTGGCCACCCCGTCGAACGACGCCGCGTGCGCCGCCTTGTCGAGACGTTCTTTCATAGCTTCCAGACTACGGCGGGTCTGAGTTCGGGAGCGTCGGTACGTCGTGAGAGCATGGGGACATGCCACTGGATTTCACCGCCATCGACTTCGAAACCGCGAATTCCAGTAGCGCATCAGCCTGTTCGGTCGGCCTCGTGAAGGTGCGAAACGGCCGTGTCGTCGAGCGGGTCGGCTGGCTCATCCAGCCACCTGCCGGACACGACGAGTTCTGGGAATGGAACACGCGCATCCACGGCATTCGAGCCGAAGATGTTGTCGGCGCGGCCAGTTGGCAGGCACAGTTGCCCGATCTGGTGGCGTTCGCCGACGGCGACGCGCTCGTCGCCCACAACGCCGGATTCGACATGGGCGTCATCCGCGGCGCGTGCGACGCCACGATGCTGGCCTGCCCCAGCTTCGACTACGTGTGCAGCCTTCAGGTGGCGCGCAAGACATATCACCTCGATTCGTATCGGCTGCCGGTCGCAGCGATGGCTGCAGGGTTCGAAGATTTCCACCACCATGACGCCCTCGCGGACTCTGAGGCGTGCGCTGCCATCATGGTGCACGCGGCCAGGCGGCACGGCGTCGACAGCATCGCACAGCTGGCGGACGTTGTAGCCGTGCGCGTCGGCCACATCGGCGAGCAGGCGAGCGCGGCGTAGCATCCGCACGGCTTGGCCATCGCAACGCTCCGGCGTCGGTGGCCGCTGATGTCGGTGGCCGCTGAGACACTGTGATCATGGATTTCATACTCCCCCTGATCATCGGCATCGTCATCGGCATCGTGCTCGGCGTCCTGGCAATGGGGCTCCTGCGCGGGCAGAGGCGAGCGGATGCCGCGTCCGCTCACGCCGAGCTCGTGGCGGAGCTGGCGGCAGCGCAGGCGACGACCGCGGCACTGCGCGAGCAACTGGGCGCTGCGCACGATCAGTACCGCGAACTGCAGGAGCGTCAGCATGCTGACGAGGCCGCCAGGGCGCAACGGGAGCAGGCCGAGAGCAAGGTGCTTCAAGCTCTCACACCGGTGCAGGAGTCGCTCAGAACGATGCAGAACACCGTGACAGAGCTGGAATCCCAACGCAACAGGCAGCACGGTGAGCTGAGTCAGCAACTGAGGTCGGCGACCGAGTCCGAGGAGCGACTGCGAAGCACGGCGGAATCTCTGGCATCCGCTCTCAAGAGCAACAGCACCCGCGGCGTTTGGGGTGAGACCCAGCTGCGCAATGTCGTGGCTGCCGCCGGCCTGATCGAACGCGTCGATTTCGACCTGCAGTCCAGCATCACATCCGACGCCGGAGCCGGACGCCCAGACATGGTCGTGCACCTGCCAGGTGGCAAGAACATCGCCGTAGACGCGAAAGTGCCGTTCAACTCATACCTGGAAGCAAGCCAGATTCCTGCGACCGCCACCGGCGAGGAGGGCGCAAAGCGGGAGAACTTGATGAAGGCGCACGTGCGCGCCCTTCGTTCACACATCGATGCACTGAGCGGCAAGGCGTACTGGGAGGGGCTGGATGCGTCCCCCGAGTTGGTAATCGCGTTCATCCCGAGCGAATCATTAGTCTCAAGCGCGCTGGAAGCAGACCCATCCATCATGGACTACGCGTTCGGAAAACGTGTGGCTCTGGCCTCTCCTGTGACGCTCTGGTCGGTGCTCAAGACTGTCGCGTTCTCGTGGCAGCAAGACGTGCTCACCGAGGATGCCAAGCAGCTGTTCGACCTGAGCCGCGAACTCTACGGCCGCCTGAGCAGGCTGTCCGATCACGTCGAGAAGCTCGGCCGTTCAATTGAACGCGGTGTGAAGGATTACAACGCGTTCGTCGGGTCGCTTGAACGACAGGTGCTGCCGAGTGCGCGCAAGCTCAGCGCGCTCGATGAGTCGAAAGTGCTCGGCACGCTCTCCGGCATCGAAGAGTCACCGCGCGAACTCACGGCCTTCGAGTTGGTCGGCGACGCAGCGGAGCCGCTCGTCGACGATGAGCTGACCAACGAGCTGCTGGACGCTCGGGCGCTGGCAGACCGCCGAGCCTAGATCCACTTCTCGGCGAGGTGATCGGCGACGATGCGACGGATCGTCCCCGACTTCGAGCGCAGCACGACCGACTCGGTGCGGATGATCGGGCCCTTGCGTTCGACGCCGCGCACCAGTTCGCCGTTGGTCACGCCCGTTGCCACAAAATATGTGTTGTCACCCTTGACCAGGTCGTCGGCCTGCAGCACTCGATCAAGATCATGGCCAGCGTCGATCGCGCGTTGGCGCTCTTCGTCATCCTTCGGTCTCAGCTGGGCCTGAATCACGCCGCCAAGCGCCTTCACCGCGCACGCGGTGATGATCCCCTCCGGCGTGCCGCCAACGCCGACGCACATGTCGATGTACGACTCGTATCTCGCCGCGTTGATGCCTCCCGCTACGTCTCCGTCAAGTAGCAACCGTGTTCCAGCACCTGCCGCGTGCACCTCATCGATCAGCTCGGCATGGCGTGGACGGTCGAGGATGGCAATCCTCATCTCACCGACCTCTTTGCCCTTCGCATCCGCGAGCGCCCGGATGTTCTCGGCGATCGGCTTGCGAATGTCGATCACACCCTGACCCTCATGCCCGCACACGATCTTGTTCATATAGAAAACGGCCGACGGGTCATACATGCTGCCGCGATCAGACACGGCGATCATCGACAGGGCATTCTGGCGCCCCGTTGCGGTCAGAGACGTTCCATCGATCGGGTCGACTGCGATGTCGCACGCCGGCCCACGCCCGTTGCCGACGTGCTCGCCGTTGTAGAGCATCGGGGCGTGATCTTTCTCGCCCTCACCGATCACAACCACACCGTCGAAGTTGACCGTGCCGAGGAAGGTGCGCATCGCATCCACTGCCGCACCGTCTGCATCGTTCTTGCGACCCTTGCCGATCCAGGGGGTCGCACGGATGGCCGCGGCCTCTGTCGCGCGCACCAGCTCCAGCGCGAGGTTTCGATCTGGGTGCAGGTAGAGCGACGCGGTATCGGTGCTGGTCACGGTGTTCCTCCGGGTCTCTCGTGCGGATTCGCTTGACGCATCGGCACACGTCACCAGTGACGCGACCGCAAGAGCCAAGTCTATCGGCTGCCCGGCCATGCGAGACGGACGGATGCGCGCACTCCCGGCGCGCGTGGCTAGACTTGGCGGCGTCTACAGCGTCCCGATCGAGGAGATCTCATGCCCATCGCAACCCCGGACCAATATGCCGAAATGCTCGACAAGGCCAAGAAGGGCGGGTTCGCATATCCGGCCATTAACGCCTCGAGTTCGCAGACCATCAACGCGATTCTGCAGGGGCTCACAGAGGCGGGCAGCGACGGCATCATCCAGGTGACCACGGGCGGGGCCGACTACTTCGCCGGACAGAGCGTGAAGGCCCGCGCGACGGGTGCAATCGCGTTCGCGAAGTTCGCAACCGAGGTCGCCAAGAGCTACCCGATCACCGTTGCGTTGCACACCGACCACTGCCCGAAGCCCGCGCTCGAGGACTTCGTGCTGCCGCTGATCGCGGCGAGCGAGGAAGAGGTCAAGGCAGGACGCAATCCGATCTTCCAGTCGCACATGTGGGACGGCTCTGCGATCCCGCTCGATGAGAACCTGGCGATCGCTCAGGACATGCTGAAGCGCACCAAGGCCATCAACGCGATTCTCGAGGTCGAGATCGGTGTCGTCGGCGGAGAAGAAGACGGCGTCAAGCACGAGGGAACCAACGAGGCTCTGTACACGACCGTCGGCGATGTCACCAAGGCGGTCGAGGCACTCGGACTCGGCGAGAACGGCCGCTACATCGCTGCCCTCACTTTCGGAAACGTGCACGGCGTTTACAAGCCGGGCAACGTCAAGCTGCGCCCCGACCTGCTCGGCGAGATCCAGGCAGGCATTGCCGAGAAGTTCGGAACGGGCCCGAAGCCGCTCGACCTGGTGTTCCACGGCGGCTCGGGTTCAAGCCCAGAAGAGATCGCAGAAGCGGTGTCGAACAGCGTCGTGAAGATGAACATCGACACTGACACGCAGTACGCATTCACCCGGTCGATCGCCGACTACATGTTCACCAACTATTCCGGCGTGCTCAAGGTCGACGGCGAAGTGGGCAACAAGAAGCTGTATGACCCGCGCGCATGGGGCAAGGTCGCCGAATCGGCACTCGCGCAGCGCGTGATCGAGGCCACAAAGGAACTCGGCTCGGCGGGCCACTCCGGCAAGTAACCAGCCAGGGCGCCAGACAAGGGCGACCCGGCAGGGCACGAAACGATGCGCGCGGCGAGGTCAGCCGGCGTTTCGTGACACGTACTCCATGAATGCCGGGTCGCCGAAGAAGAGCACAAGAAAGCAGATCATCGCGACGATGGTCACGACCACGCCTGCCACCAGCGGAATCCAGAACGACAGCCGAGCCGCACGCAGCGATCGCAGGGATATCGCGAGCGTCGCCAGCCAGGCCAGGCCGTAAAAGATCGCCAGGCCGATTCCGATCGCAGACGCGGCCGGAGTCGGCGTGAAGGTGCCAAGCCCCATCCGCTCGAACGCTGCGTTCAGTGTCGAAGGCAGGTCGAGCAACCCAGGCACGGTTGTCAGCACATTGAACAGCCCGATCGCCAGCAGGGCGATCGTTGCGATGCGGTCGGCCGAGTTACCTGTGGCTGCCGCGGGCTTGCTTGTCGAGTCCGGCACGAACCTTCCGCCGGTCGGCCGAGGCGCTTCTTCGGCCGAGCGCGAGGCAAGTACCGGTACAGGCTCGTCCGCGTGTGCGGACTCCTGCGGCACCTGAATGCTGGCGCGCTGCTCCTCAGGCGTCGCGTATTCGCCGAACTGCGGTCGCGGGCGTTCGCGCGGATCCTGATCGGTCATGATCGGTTACGGCCCCCCAAAGCTCGTTCGTCACGAGCACCGGTCAGGTCCTTGCGCAGTTCCTTCGGCAGGGAGAACATCAGGTCCTCCTCGGCCGTCTTCACCCGCTGAACATCCGTGTATCCGGCCTCAGCCAGGTCGTCGAGCAACTCCTGCACGAGAACTTCGGGCACGGATGCCCCGCTGGTCACGCCGACCGATTCGACACCGTCGAGCCACTCTTGTTTCACTTCGCTGGCATAGTCGACGCGGTACGCAGCACGAGCCCCGTTTTCCAACGCGACCTCCACCAGGCGAACCGAATTCGACGAGTTCGCCGATCCCACGACGATCACGAGTTCGGCCTCCTCTGCGACCTTCTTGATCGCGACCTGCCTGTTCTGCGTCGCATAGCAGATGTCGTCGCTCGGCGGATCCTGCAGATTCGGGAAACGCTCGCGCAACCGGCGAACAGTTTCCATCGTCTCGTCGACGGACAACGTCGTCTGCGACAGCCAGACAACCTTGTCAGGGTCACGCACCTGGATCGTGTCGACATCATCCGGGCTGCCGACCAACGTCACGTGCTCTGGTGCCTCACCTGCCGTTCCCTCGACCTCTTCGTGGCCCTCATGGCCGATCAGCAGAATCTCGAAGTCATCGCGGGCGAACCGCACAGCTTCACGATGGACCTTTGTCACAAGCGGGCAGGTGGCATCGATGGCGTGTAGCCCGCGGTCGGCTGCCGCCTGCACGACGGATGGCGCGACGCCGTGCGCACTGAAGACGATGTGCGCGCCTGCTGGAACCTGGTCGACCTCGTCGACGAAAATGGCGCCCTGCTCTTCGAGGGTGGAGACGACGTGGATGTTGTGCACGATCTGCTTGCGCACATACACCGGCGCACCGTAGTGCTCGAGCGCCTTCTCGACGGCGACAACGGCCCGGTCGACGCCTGCACAGTATCCGCGCGGTGCGGCAAGCAGCACCCGCTTATGTCCGACGACCGGGGTATCCTTGAGCCTGCCGCGCTGCCTCGGGATCCGCGGCATCGGAAGGCTGATGATCGTCTCGTTCACAGTCCAAGTCTAGGCCGGGGCGCTGGGCGGTGCCTGCGGGTGGCCGCGGCGACATCGACTGCTCATCATGAGGAGGAACTGCACCGTGACGGATGCTCCCCCAACGGTTGAAACGCCGTGGCCGGTCAGCGTGCTTGCCAGCAAGATCAAGGGCTACATCGACCGGCTCGGCACAGCATGGGTGGAGGGAGAGATCACCCAGTGGGGCGTGTCCGGCGGCAACGTGTACGGCAAGCTCAAAGATCTCGAACAGGATGCGACCATCAGTTTCACGATCTGGTCGTCGGTACGCGGCAAGCTGCCTGCAGACCTCAAGCAGGGCGACAGGGTGATCGCGCTCGTCAAACCGAACTACTGGCTCAAGGGCGGCACGCTCACGATGCAGGTGTTCGAAATGCGCCACGTTGGCCTGGGCGACCTGTTGGAGCGGCTCGAGCGCCTCCGGGCACAGTTGGCCGCCGAGGGGCTGTTCGACGCCAGCCGCAAAAAACAGTTGCCGTTCCTCCCGCATCGCATCGGACTGATCACAGGCAAAGACTCCGACGCAGAGAAGGATGTGCTTCGCAACGCTCAGCTGCGTTGGCCGGCCGTCGCCTTCCGGGTCGTGCACGCCGCCGTTCAGGGCGAGCGCACCGTCGCCGAAGTGACCGCGGCGATTCGAACACTTGACGCCGACCAGGAGGTCGACGTGATCATCGTCGCTCGAGGCGGAGGCGACTTTCAGAATCTGCTCGGCTTCAGCGACGAGACGCTCGTTCGGGCGGCCGCGGCCTGCGTGACCCCGCTGGTGAGCGCAATCGGGCACGAAGCCGACCGTCCGCTCCTTGACGAGGTCGCGGACCTGCGCGCATCCACACCGACAGACGCGGCCAAGCGTGTCGTACCCGACATCGCGGAGGAACTCGTGCGCGTGCAGCAGGCGCGCACCAGGCTCAGCACCCGATTGACCGGATTGATCGCGCACGAAATCGACCGGATCGGTCAGTTACGAACCCGTCCGGCGCTGGCGTCTGGAAGCTGGATCATCGATACACGTGCCGAGGAACTCACCCGCTACGTTGCAAGAGGTGCTGAGCTGACCATCCGCTCGATCGAACGAGCGGAAACCACCACGCGCGAACTCGCCACACGGCTGCGCTCGCTTTCGCCGCAGAGCACGCTCGATCGCGGATACGCCATCGTGCAGGCATCCGACGGGGCGATCTTGCGCACCCAAGCTCAGGCGCCGAGCGGCACCGCGCTCACCGTGACCCTGGCCGACGGTGCGGTGGATGCGGTGAGTTCCGGCCCCCACGCGCTCGAATAGAATGGACGATATGCCAGCCATGACAGACGACCTCACGTCCTTGAGCTACGAACAGGCGCGCGACGAGCTCGTCCGCGTCGTGAACGAGCTCGAGGCGGGCTCGGCAACCCTCGAGGATTCGTTGAAGCTCTGGGAGCGCGGCGAGGCGCTCGCGCGACGATGCGAGGAATGGCTGATCGGCGCAAAACAACGCCTGGATGCCGCGCGCGCCGGCGCGGAAGGCGCAGCGTCCCGCGGCCAGGCAGTTGAGAACGACGGCGGAGAATGACCCAGAACTCCAAGGCTCCGATCGTCGCCGAACTGGGTAGGCCGGAGACACCGCAGGAGACCGCATCCCGCAAGGCCGAGGCATCCCGCAACCATCGAGCGCGCCAAACCGTCAACAACCTGGTCTACGCGCTGATCGCCACGCTCGCAATCGTGGCCGTGATCGTTTTGATCGTGCCGCGCAGCACACCCACCGAGAAGACCAACGTCAATTACGCCGCTGTCGCCTCCGAAGGCCAAGGAACGGAACCCGACCGGCTTGCCGTTCCCGACCTTCCGAAGAGCTGGACCTCGAACTCGGCCGAACTGAAATCGGGAAGTGCCGACAAGATCGACGCGTGGTACATCGGACTGATCACGCCCTCCGAGCAGTACATCGGCTTCACGCAGGGGTTCAAGGCCAACGACACCTGGCTTGCGAACCTCCTTGAGAACTCGGCGGGCACAGGCACTGTGACGATCGACGGCATCAAGTGGACGGTGTACGACAACCGGCACTCGTCACGCGACGTTGGCAACGCCGAGTATGCGCTCAGCACGCAGGCGGGAGCCAGCACCTTCGTTCTGCTCGGAACGGCGAAGACCTCCGAGTTCGACGTCGTAGCACGCGCGCTCGCACCGCAGATTTCAGCAATCGATTCGAAAGGAAGCAAATGACAGTCGATCCCACGCGCCCCGCTCAGGCATGGACCGCCCTGAAAGAGGGCAACGAGCGCTTCATCAAAGGGGTTCCTCTTCATCCGCGACAGGATGTCGAGCGTCGTGAGGAATTGGCCAACATCCAGCATCCGGTCGCCGCGATCTTCGGATGCAGCGACTCGCGTCTCGCAGCGGAGATCATCTTCGATCTCGGCCTCGGCGATGCCTTCGTCATCAGAAACGCAGGTCAGGTGATCTCCGACTCCGTGCTCGGATCATTGGAGTACGCGGTCGGCATCTTGAATGTTCCGTTGATCCTGGTGCTCGGTCACGACGAGTGCGGGGCCGTTCGCGCCGCCATCGACTCGCAGGCTGCGGATGCGCAGCCACTGCCGCCGCACATCGCGCATTTGATCGCACCGATCGTGCCGGCCGTTCACCGCGTGACAGGCACGGGGAGCGATCAGACCGTCGACCCGAAGACAGTCCCTTCGCGGGAGGTCGGACGCGAGCACCTGCGTGACACCGTCGCTGAGATGCTCGAACAGTCAGAGATGATCAGCGCGGCGGTGGCGGACGGTAGCCTGGCTGTTGTGGGTGCAAACTACCGACTCCACGAGGGTCGAGCGGTTCAAGACATCGTCGTCGGCCTCGCCTGAGACACGGCTTGCGAGAATGACGACCGACCCAGAGCGACCTCAACACGGACGAGAAAAGGAACACATCGTGGTGGAAACCCCAGGCGAAAACGAATACCGCGTCGAACACGACACCATGGGCGAGGTTCGTGTGCCTGCGCACGCCCTCTATGGGGCGCAGACGCAGCGAGCGGTCGAGAATTTTCCCATCTCAGGCGACACGTTGGAGCAGGCACAGATCACCGCGCTTGCCCGCATCAAGAAGGCCTCTGCTCAGGCGAACGCCCGACTCGGAGTGCTCGACGCCGCTGTGGCGGAAGCCATCGCGGCCAGTGCAGACGAGGTGATCGCCGGCGCGTACGCCGACCACTTCCCCATCGACGTCTACCAGACCGGCAGCGGCACATCGTCGAACATGAACATGAACGAGGTGCTGGCGACGCTGGCAACGCGCCGTCTGGGCAGCCCTGTGCATCCCAACGACCATGTGAACGCGTCACAGTCTTCCAACGACGTGTTCCCGACCTCCGTGCACATCGCCGTGACAAGTGCGCTGATCGATGACCTGATCCCCGCCCTCGACCATTTGGCCGTCGCACTCGAAGCAAAAGCCGAGCTTTGGAAAGACGCGGTCAAATCGGGGCGTACGCACCTGATGGATGCAACGCCGGTCACTCTCGGGCAGGAGTTCGGCGGGTATGCAGCGCAGATCCGGCTTGGCATCGAACGCGTGCAGAGCACCCTCCACCGCGTTGCGGAAGTCCCGCTTGGCGGCACAGCGGTTGGAACCGGAATCAACACGCCTTCCGGTTTTCCGCAGCTGGTGATCCAACTTCTGATCGAAGACACCGAGCTTCCGATCACCGAAGCGCGCGATCACTTCGAAGCCCAGGCCAACCGCGATTCGCTCGTCGAGGCATCCGGGGCACTGCGCGTGCTTGCCATCAGCCTCACGAAGATCTGCAACGACCTGCGCTGGATGGGCTCTGGCCCGAACACAGGGCTTGGCGAACTGCGCATCCCCGACCTGCAGCCTGGTTCGTCGATCATGCCGGGGAAGGTCAATCCAGTCATCCCAGAGGCCGTGCTGATGGCCGCGTCCCGGGTGATCGGCAACGACGCAACCATCGCATGGAGCGGAGCATCCGGCACGTTCGAGCTCAACGTGGCGATACCGGTGATGGGAACGGCGCTGCTCGAATCGATCCGGGTGCTGACGAACTCATGTCGTGCACTGGCTGACAAGACGATCACCGGCCTGGAAGCGAACCTCGAGCGTGCCCGCGCATTTGCGGAGTCTTCGCCGTCGATCGTCACGCCGCTCAACAAAATCATCGGCTACGAGTCTGCGGCAAAGATCGCCAAGCACTCGGTGGCGAACGGAATCACCGTGCGGGAAGCGGTGATCGACCTGGGATACATCGAGCGAGGCGAAATCACACTCGAGCAACTGGACGCAGCCCTCGACGTGCTGTCGATGACGCATCCGAACTAGCCTCGACTAGACGATCAGCACGCTCGCCGCTGCCGACCAGAATCCGAGCAGCAGGTAAGGCCCGAACGGGATGCGACGCAGCCCGTCTGTCGTCGGGAGCGCAAGCGCGATAAGCCCGGCGATGCCGCCAGCGACGAAGCCGATCACCGGTCCTGCGATCGCAGCGACGGCGCCGATGGTTCCCAGGTTGAGGCCGAGCAGACCGCCGAGTTTGACATCGCCCATGCCCATTCCGCCGCCGAGACCGAGGATCAGCAGAAACCCGAACGTTGCACCACCGGCGATCAACGCACCGACGGGCGGATCTCCGGTGCGCAACCAACCGAACACAACGCCCGTCGCCGTGATGCCGTAACCAGGTAGCGTCAACGCATTCGGCAGGCGGTGCGACGTGATATCAGTGCGGCACAGCTCACCGGTCACGACGGCGACGTAGAGGAATCCGATCAGCTCTGGTCGTATGCCGACCACCGTGAAGGCGAGCGCGCACAGGCCGACGGCGACGGGTACCTGCCAGGCCGCGCGCAGCATCCGGGTGGATTCCTGCCGCACGTCGAAAGACATGCGCAGACACTATCGAACCTGCTTGCGCGCCCGTCAAAGTTATCCACAGGCGACGTCAGCCCAGGTCGTTGCCCTCCAAAACTTCCGTGACCAGCGCCGCGATCGCGCTGCGTTCCGAACGGGTGAGCGTGACGTGGCCGAAGAGCGGATGCCCCTTCAACGTTTCGATGACGCTCGCGACTCCGTCGTGCCTGCCCACCCGCAGATTGTCGCGCTGCGCCACGTCGTGGGTGAGCACGACCCGCGAATTCTGACCAACCCGGCTGAGCACGGTGAGCAGCACATTGCGCTCAAGCGACTGTGCCTCGTCGACGATCACGAACGCATCGTGCAGCGACCGCCCGCGAATGTGCGTGAGCGGCAGCACCTCGAGGATGCCTCGCTCAAGCACCTCGTCGAGAACATTGTCAGAGACCAGGGCGCCCAACGTGTCGAACACCGCTTGCCCCCACGGGTTCATTTTCTCGCCCTGGTCTCCGGGCAGGTAGCCGAGTTCCTGCCCACCGACCGCATAAAGCGGCCGGAACACCATGATCTTCTTGTGCTGCTGTCGTTCGAGCACAGCTTCGAGGCCTGCGCACAGCGCAAGCGCGGACTTGCCGGTTCCTGCCCGGCCGCCGAGCGACAGAATGCCGATCTCCGGGTCGAGCAGCATGTCGATTGCGAGCCGCTGCTCGGCCGATCGACCGTGCAGCCCGAACACATCCCGGTCGCCGCGCACCAGCTTGAACTCGCGCTCGCCAGTGACCCGGCCGAGCGCTGAGCCACGATCCGAATGAATGATCAGCCCGGTGTTGACCGGAAGCTCTGCGACCAGTGCTGACCGCTGCGTCTCGTGTTCATACAAC
>DATMTC010000354.1:0-5677 GCA_035565115.1 Microbacteriaceae bacterium
GGGACGCACATGGGCCAGACGACGCACGGAGGTGCCAAGATGACAACTGTGGTGACTGACTTGATCTCACGGGCACGGTCAGGGGACGGCGACGCTTTTCAGCAAATGATCGAACCGCACGTTCGCGAGTTGCGCGTGCACTGCTACCGGATGCTCGGATCGCTTCATGACGCCGAGGACGCATTGCAAGACACATTGCTGGCGGCGTGGCAGGGCATCGACGCGTTCCAAGGGCGAGCATCGCTGCGAACCTGGCTCTATCGCATCGCCACCAATCGATGCCTGAACGTGCGTCGCTCGACCAGTCGTCGCGCGGCCAGGGAATGGAACATCCCAGGCGTTGTTCCGCCCGAGCCAACTCGTCTTGGCGAGGTCGTCTGGCTTGAACCGTTCCCGGACGCGCTGCTCGACAACGATGCTCACGGTCAACTCGGTCCGGAAGCCCGTTACGAACAGACCGAATCCATCTCGATTGCGTTCATCACCGCACTTCAACTCCTGCCTCCTCGGCAGCTTGCCGTTCTGATCCTGCGCGACGTCCTCGGTTTCCACGCCAGTGAGGTCGCCGACATTCTGGATTCGACGGTCGAATCTGTCACAAGTGCGCTCAAGCGGGCCCGCACCAGCCTGCAGCGCCTGCCGGCGACCGGTGACCGACAACCGCCGGCCCCCGGCTCGGCTGTCGAGGTCGCTCTGGTGGCGAAGTTCGTCAGCGCGTATGAGTCAGGGGATCTCGACGCGCTCGTGAGCCTGCTCACCAACGACGTCTTCATGTCGATGCCACCGATGCCACTCGAGTACGAGGGCCGTCAGCCGGTCGCCGATTTCTGCTCGTTGTTGTTCGCCTCGGGGCGCTCATACCGTCTTGTGCCGACTCGGGCCAACGGCCAGCCTGCCTTCGCCCTCTACGTGCGTGCCGCGGACGATGTCAGTCGCGGCACCGGCCTCATCGCGCTCACCCTGGCGGGCGGGCAGATTCGGGCGATGATCCGTTTCGAGGAAAACGTCCTTCCCCTATTCGGTTTGCCGGATTCGCTGCCAAACGCTCGCGCAGCCACGACCGTCACAACGATTACTCAGGCATCGGGCCCTTCTGTTCCGAGAGCTTCATGACGGTTTCCGGTGCTCGAGTCTGAAAGTCGAGCACCTTGGCCCAGTTCGGCGTGATCTCGATGCGAGCCATCCGATCGTAGAGATACGTGACCTGCCGTTCGAACGGCTCCCACGCTTCGCGCGGCATCATCCGTCGATTCGCTTCCAGATACTCAGGCACGACACCATCGACGAACGTGATGGATGCGCTGCCCCTCACCAGCAGGACCAGTGGCGGCTGACCATCGGTGTCTATTGTCAGCGCAACGGCCGGATTCGCCTGCAGCGCGGCGACCTTCGGCGCAATGTCAGGTGTGGCCAGAACAAAGACCTGACCGGTGAAATGGAAGGCGATCGGAATCGCGCGCGGCGTGCCATCGAGCGCGATGTATGCAAGACGAGCAGGAATGGAGGAAACGAGTAATTCCTGTGCGAACGGGTCGTCATTCAGCAGTGTGAGCGCATCCTGGCGGTTCATCAGATCGTCTCCGCGCTCGTCAGGTGGTCACTCAGCACCTCGAACGCACTGTCCCAGCCGTCGTATACGTCGGCATCCCCTGGCGCAGCGTCATAACCGCGCAGATCGAAAGTCATCCGAGTGCGCTCTCCGCCAAGGTCAGATTGCAGTGGCTCGATTGACACCGTGATGAGCGGTCGGTCGTCCGGGTCGTCGTCAGCTCTCCCCCACGTGAATACCAGTCTTTCGAACGGCACGACCTCACGGTACTCACCGACGGTCGGGTACCTTTCACCCGTCGCGTCGTTGATCATCGTGTATGCGTACGTACCTCCTACGCGCGCGTCGATGCTCACGCTCTCGCGCGGGGTACTCACGCCGCGCGGATGCCACCAGTGCGCAGCCTCGTCAGGGTTCGTCCAGGCGTCCCAGATCTCGGCGGGTGTCGCGGCGAATTCGCGAACCAGCGTGAATCCCTTGGTGGCGTCGATCATCGTTCTGCAGCCCTTCTCTTCGCTTGGATGCGCTCCTCGAGCGCGTCGAAGCGCTCACTCCAGTCGGTGCGGTGCTTTTCGATCCACGTCGATACGTCATCGAGGCCGCCATCGTGCACACGGCATTCACGCCACTGGGCACGCTGCTCGCGAGCGATCAACCCGGCGCTCTCGAGCACCCTGAGGTGCTGCGAGATTGCCGGACGACTCATCGGATAGTGCTCGGCCAGATCGCTGACAGTCTTCGGACCGTTTCCGAGCCGCGTCAAAATGTCTCGACGGGTCGGATCAGCGAGCGCGCCAAATGTCAGACTCAGCTGATCGGTCGCATTCATGTAAGCAACTCCTTACGTAAGGAACTTCTTACACGCTAATCGCCATTGTCAGCCGCGTCAACACCGAATCCGGGGCAGGTTAGTCGGTCCCCGCATCGAACGCGGCGCTCTCCGATGCCGCGTCCGTCGCGCGCTCGAGGGCATCCGTTGTCGCATCCGTGTCGACACCGCCCATGATCTCGTCAGCGGCACCGGGTTCCAGGGTGCCAACGAGAGCGGCCGTCGCTCCCCCGAACAGTCCGGATGCCGCGTATTGCTCGAGACGCGAGCGCGAGTCAGCGATGTCCAGATTGCGCATCGTGAGCTGTCCGATGCGATCACCTGGACCGAATGCTGCGTCGCCGACGCGCTCCATCGACAGCTTGTCAGCGTGGTAGCTGAGAGCGGGACCGGTGGTGTTCAGGATCGTGTAATCGTCTCCACGGCGCAGACGCACCGTGACCTCGCCCGAGACCGCAGACCCGACCCAGCGTTGGATCGACTCGCGCAGCATGAGGGATTGCGGATCAAGCCAGCGACCCTCGTACATGAGTCGCCCGAGGCGTCGGCCCTCCGTGTGGTAGTTGGCGATGGTGTCCTCGTTGTGGATGGCATTGAGCAGCCGCTCATACGTGATGTGCAGCAGCGCCATGCCTGGCGCCTCGTAGATGCCACGGCTCTTCGCCTCGATGATGCGGTTCTCGATCTGATCAGACGCTCCGAGCCCATGCCTGCCGCCGATCTCGTTCGCCGTGAGAACCAGAGCAACCGGATCGTTGAATTCGACTCCGTTGATCGCAACTGGACGACCGGCCTCGAAGCGCACGGTGACTTCCTCCGTGGCGACCTCGACGTCGTCCCGCCAGGCCGCGACCCCCATGATCGGTGTCACGATGTCGAGGCCCGAATCGAGTTCCTCGAGCCGCTTGGCCTCGTGCGTCGCGCCCCAGATGTTCGCATCCGTGCTGTACGCCTTCTCAACAGAGTCGCGGTATGGGAATCCGCGAGCCACGAGCCACTGGCTCATCTCCGTGCGGCCGCCGAGCTCTTCTACGAACGCCGCGTCGAGCCACGGTTTGTAAATGCGTAGCCGCGGGTTAGCCAACAACCCGTATCGATAGAAGCGCTCGATGTCGTTGCCCTTGTATGTCGAGCCGTCGCCCCAAATGTCGACGCCGTCTTCCTTCATCGCGCGCACGAGCAGCGTTCCTGTGACCGCACGGCCGAGGGGTGTGGTGTTGAAGTACGTCTTGCCGCCTGATCGAATGTGGAACGCCCCGCACTGCAGAGCGACCAGTCCCTCTTCAACCAGCGCGTTCTTGGCATCGATCAAGCGAGCGATTTCTGCCCCGTACTCGTGCGCGCGGCCAGGGACGGCACCGATGTCCGGCTCATCGTATTGGCCGATGTCTGCGGTGTACGTGCACGGCACTGCGCCCTTCTCACGCATCCACGCCACGGCGCAGGATGTGTCGAGACCTCCGGAGAATGCGATGCCGACCCGTTCGCCGACGGGAAGGCTGCTCAAAACTTTGGACATGGCTCAAGCCTATGATGCCGCGGGAGGCTTCCCCGACCGCGTCATCCTGAGCAATAACTGATAATTACTCATAATTTCCCCCCAGTAGTGGTGCGCTCCCTTGTGCACCACTGTGCGCGGTGTAAGACTCGGTTTACGTTGACTCCGTGCCGGTCGACCGTCCGCCCTATGAAACCGGGTGGTTCAATGATGATCCGTTCAACAGAACACGTACAGCCGAGACCGCCGAGGTGGTCCCGGCAGCGGATGATCGCGGGCCTGGTCACGGCTGTCGCACTCGGCGTATTCGGGGTGGCAGCAGCACCTCTGGCACCCGGCGCTTCTGCTGCAGAAGCAGCGGATGCTCAGCCAACACCTACGGATGCGCCGGCCGCAGACTCGACGCTCGCTGACAGTGCGCCGCCCGCCACGGATCCTGCCGCTACGACGACAGCCGACACGACGGATGTTTCAGCAACCGATACCTCAACCGATCCGTCAACAACAGACCCGTCAACAACGGATACCTCAACACCAGATCCAACGCCGACGCCGACGCCCACCCCTACGCCTACTCCAACGCCGACACCCACCCCTACGCCTACTCCAACGCCGACACCCACTCCCACTCCCACTCCCACTCCAACGCCGACACCGACACCCACGCCTCCGACTACCACGGTGCCGCAGACACCAGACGCTCCGTCAGCCGTGCCGGTGCCTGACGCATCCTCGGGGTCAACCGATTCGATGATCGCCCCGTCAAACGCCCCGAGCATCGACCCGGCGCTGGTAAGCGCAGTCACCGCCGCCACCGCCAGACTCACTGCGGCGCAGGCGAAACTCGACGCTGCAACCCGCGACTATAAGGTCGCCAGCGCCGCTTACGACCATGCAAAGGCACTTGCTCGAGCGGCAGACAAACGTGCAGACGATGCAGAAGCGACCGCGACTGCATCGGCAGCACAACTGCTGCTCAAACTCCGTGGCACACTCGGCCAGACCCCGGGAGGCACATCCGGCCAGATTCTCTTCGACCCCAGCTCAGGGAACCTCCTGCAGAAGCTCAGTACGCTCCACCAGCTCGACCAGGTGAGCGCGACACCACAGCAACTTTCCGAACGGGCCCGACACGATGCAGCACGTGCCAAGGCAGCACGGACAGCGGCTGATCGTGCACAAAAGGTCGTCGATGCCGTTCCGCTCGACGCTGCACGCACAGCAATGCATGACGCGCAAGCGGCAGTCGACGCTGCGCAAGACGCGGTTGACGCGGCGCAGGCCGCACTCGATTCGGCACAGCTGAGCGACGGCTCTTCCTCGATGGGCATGGACGTTCCCGACTTCTCTGAGCTGCTCGACGGTTCGGCGTGGGTCGACCCGGTGCGCGGTCCGATCACCGACGTGTTCGGGCCACGGCCATCGCGCCCACTCGGCACCGCCCTGTTCCACCCAGGTGACGACATCGGCGCTGCCTGCGGCACCTGGATTGTTGCAGCCTCAAGCGGAACGGTGGTCGACACTGGCCCATACAGCGGATACGGAAACTGGGTCGTCATCGATCATGGCGACAGCGTGCAGACGGTGTACGGCCACATCATGGATGGCGGAACCGCCGTCAGCGTCGGGGAGCACGTCGAGACCGGCCAACCCATCGCCAGGGTGGGAAGCACCGGGTTGTCCACCGGCTGCCACTTGCATCTGGAGGTGCGGGTGAACGGTGAACAGATCGACCCTGAGCCGTTCTTCGCCGCTCGTGGCGTGACTGTCGGCGGTTGACCGCGCCACCCTCGGGGGTGCG
>DATMTC010000355.1:0-5906 GCA_035565115.1 Microbacteriaceae bacterium
GGAATCTCACGCCGCGGCCGGTCGGTCATCGCCCACTCGACGCCGTTCGCGATCACGCGGCGAACATCCTTGTGGTGATAAACGGGGTACTCCTGGTCGCCTGGGCTGAAATAGAAGATCTTGCCATGGCCACGCCGATACGTGATGCCGCTTCTGAACACCTCGCCACCGCTGAACGTCGAGAGAAAGACGATCTCGTCGGGCTTCGGCACGTCGAAGAACTCGCCATACATCTCCTGCTCTGGGATCTCGATCGGGTGAGGAACACCCTGGGCTATCGGATGCGTCGGGTCGATCGTCCAGACCAGCTCGCGGTCGTGCTCGCCGCGCCAGCGCAGCGTGCAGGTCGTGCCCATCAGCTTGGTGAAGATCTTCGACCAGTGGCCGGAGTGCAGCACGAGCAGTCCCATGCCTTCGAGCACGTGGCGGTGCACTCGCTCGACGACTTCATCCGACACTTCGGCGTGCGCCGCGTGGCCCCACCAGCAGAGCACGTCTGTGCGCGCGAGCACCTCCTCGGTGAGCCCGTGCTCCGGATCGTCGAGCAGCGCCGTCGTGACGCTGACCCGGCTTCCGAGGTTCTCTTCGATGCCGGACTTGATGGCGTTGTGCATGCCATCCGGGTAGATCTCGGCCACATGCGGTTCGAGTTGTTCGTGTCGGTTCTCTCCCCAGACGACGACGCGAATCGGGTTCTCGGCTGTGGCAGTCATGTGTTCTCCTTTTATATCTGTGGTCTTCATCGGCAAGCGCGGTGCATTCGCCCGTGCCGGCACGGGGTGGGGGTCGCGGCTATTTGATCGCGCCGCCAAGCGCGCCAGCCGCAATGTATTTCTGAGCGAGGATGAGCAGGATGCCCGCCGGAATGGATGCGATCACGGCCGTCGCCATCACCGGTCCCCACTGTGACACGTTGGCACCGATGTAGTTGTAAATGCCGAGCGTGATCGGGCGCACAGCTGGCGTGCTCGTCAGGGTCAGCGCGAACAGGAAGTCTCCCCACGCGCCGAGGAAGGTGAACAACGCCGCGGTGATGATCGCGTTCTTGCTGATCGGCACGACAATCGACAGGAATGCCCTGAAGTTGTTCGCGCCGTCAACCTGCGCCGCCTCGACGAGCCCCGGCGGAATGGATGCCATGAATGCACGCATCAGGATGATCGCGAACGGAATCTGCGCGGCGCTGTCCGCCAGGATCAGGCCGAGGTACGAATTCAGCAGACCCCAGTTGTTGAACAGCGTGTATAGGGCGTTCGCAATCACGATCGTGGGGATCATCTGCGTGATCAGCAGCACGAAAACGAACGCGGTCATCCCCTTCATCTTGAATCGGGCGAGCCCGTACGCGGCAGGGGTCGCGACAATCAGGGTGAGCACGACTGCACTGACCGAGATGATCAGGCTGGTGGCAAGATTCGTCGACTGCTGCTGGATCGCAGCCTCATAGCCGGCGAGTGTCGGGTGAAACGGGAACCATTCGGTGTTTGCAGCACCGGAATTGCTCTGCAGGCTGCTGTTGATCATCCAGTAGACGGGAAAGACCATGATGCCGAGAAAGATGATGCCGAGCACGGTCATCGGCCATCTGGTCGGATGCTTGCGGCGCGTGGACGAGCCGGTAGCGGGCAGCGTCATCGCTTCAGTCGTTGTCATTCGTCGACCGCCTTACGGTTCATGTAGAGATAGATCATTGCGAAGGCCAGCGAGATCACGATCAGCACGTTGCTGATCGCTGCACCTGGACCGAACATGAATTGCACGAACGATTTGTGATACGCCCAGGTCGCAAGAGTTTCCGTGGAGTTTGCTGGCCCGCCGCCGGTCAGCCCAAGAATGATGTCAACCACTTTGAGGGTGTAAACCACCCCGAGCACGATCACCACGCTGACCACGGCTCGGATGCTCGGCCAGGTGATGTGCCAGAACGCACGCCATCCGACCGCTCCGTCGAGGGATGCCGCCTCGTACAGTTCTTCTGGAACGGCTTGCAAGCCGCTGTAGAGGATGACCGTGTTGAACGGGATGCCGAGCCACACGTTGACGCCGATCACGGCGACCAGAGCGAGGCTGGGGCTCACCAGCCACGGAATCGGCTCGACCCCGAAGATGCCGAGGAACTGGTTCAGCGCGCCGCTTCCCTGATCCAAAATCCATTTCCACACGGCAGCGGATGCGATCAGCGGCAGTAGCCAGGGCAGCAGCAGCAGTGAACGCAGGAACCCGCTCAGCGGAAAGTGCCGTTTGAAGAACAGCGCGAGTGCGAGGCCGATGCTGAACTGCAGAACGATCGAGCCGACGGTGAAGAGTGCGGTGTTGACGATCGTCGTCACAAAGATCGGGTCTGCGAAGATGTTCGCGTAGTTGGCGATGCCGACCCACGGTGCTTCGCCGGTGTAGAACGTGGCCGTCGTGTACTTCTGCAGCGACATCACAACGTTCTGCACGATGGGGTAGCCGAAGAACACGAGCACGAACAAGATTGCTGGGGCTACGAACAGCCACCTGGTGGTGTAGCGGGTGAGTCTGGCCCTGCGTCGCTGTGTGCCGTGGTCAGGCGTCTTTCGAGCGGCCATTCGTTCGAGGCCGGTGTCCACTGAGGTCATCTCGCGCTCCTTTGCGGGTTGGATGCTCCGGAGGGCGGGGATCGATGCCCGCCCTCCGGATGCCGGCCTTACTTATTCGATGCCTGCGCCTGCTGGAGCGCGGCTTCTGGGCTTGCCTTGCCTGTGAGCGCAAGTTGCACCGCGGTGTAGATCGAAGTTGCCGCAGTTGGCCACTTCGGACCAAGCTCTGCCGTGCGTGCGCGAGCGGTCTTCACCGTTTCGACGAACGACTCAACCTGTGGGTGCGACTTCGCCCAGGTGGCCGCTGCGCCCTCATCCGCCGGCACGTTGCCGGAGATCTTGGCGATCTTCAACTGGGTGGCCGGCTTGTTCAGGCACTCGACGAACTTGGCGGCGAGCCCCATCTTGGTCTTGTCACCCGTGTTCGGCACGTTGTATGTTTCGCCGCCGAGGGGAGAAACGACCTTCTGCGAAGACGTGCGGGTCGGGATCGGCACGCTGGCGAAGTTGAGTCCCTTCGTCGCGTTGAGCACGGGCAGCTGCCACGGGCCGTTGATCATCATCGCGGCCTTGTTCGCGACGAACTGGTTGTTCACGTCTTGCTGGCTCCAGTTCACCGAGCTCTTCGACATTGAGCCGTCGTTCTGCAGGTCGACATCCAACTGCAACGCCTGCGCTGCACCTGCGGTGTCGATGTTCTTCTCGTTGCCGCCGTTTGTCCAGAAGAACGGCAGGAACTGCCAGGTGCCCTCGTAGGTGTTGATGTTGCTCATCGCGAAGCCATACTGGCCCTTGCTCGCATCGGTGAGCTTGAGTGCTGCCGCCTTGAGCTCATCCCAGGTCTTGGGTGGGGTGACGCCGGCGGCCTTGAGCATGTCGACGTTGTAGTACAGCGCGATCGAGTTGATCACGGGAGCCAAACCATAAAGCTCGCCCTGATACGTGCCCGCCTTGACCACGGACGGCACGTCGCCCTTCGGCGCGCTGAGGCCGAAGTTCTTCAGCGGTGCAAGAGCGCCCGTTGCGGCGATCTGTTGCACGTCCGGGTTGTCGAGCATGAGCACGTCAGGCAGCGTCTTCGACGAGGCCTGCTGCAGCACCTTCTGGATCAGCGAAGCTCCTGCCACGTGCACGGGCTTGACCTTGACACCGACCTCGGTGCCGCAGTCTTTGTAGATGGTGTTGTATCCGCTCATGCTCGGGTTGGCGGAGTAGTAATCCTCGATGTTCAGTGTCTGCTTATCGCCAGATGGACTCGACCCTGACGAGCACGCCGCCAGTGATAGTGAGATCACCGCGGCTGATGCGACTGCCGCGATGATGCGTGACTTGTTCACGAAAGAGCTCCTTTGCTGTTGTGTGTTACTTCGGTCGGTGCGCGCGGGTCGTGAGCGACTCACGCTGACAAACGGTTGGCATTGAATTGAATTGGATTGAATTGAATTGGCAAAGCGCTTAACCAGCGAACCCGACTTCGGCGATCTATTTCTCGAGTTGGGGTCTTGGTCGATGCTTGCTAGGTATTGTGCGCAGCATCCGCAGCCCATGTCAACAAAAAATTTAAGCGCTTTACCAAATCGTGTTCTTGGTGCGATACTCGGCAGGAACGCGCACCGACACGAACACGCCCTGCGGTGCGTTACGTTGACTCTGGAAGAATTGTCAGTTTCTTTCAGCACCCACAACAGCTCGGACGGGGGCAGCATGGCCACGATGCAGGATGTCGCCGTGCGCGCTGGAGTGTCGATCGCAACGGTTTCGTTCGTGGTCAACGGAACCAAGCGCGTGTCGCCGGAGACGACGGCGCGCATCACCGCCGCAATGGCGGAACTGGGCTTCAGGCGCAACGTGATCGCCCGCGCCCTTGCGAGCAGGCAGACCCGCATCATCGCCCTGCTGTTCCCGCCGCTGCGGCACAGGCTCGACGGCTTCATCAACGGTGCAGCGCACGCCGCGCATACGCACGGATACAACCTCGTGATCTGGCCGGTCAGCAATGACGCGGATCAGATGATGGAACTCATCGATGGCGGCTTGGCAGACGGTGTGCTTCTCATGGAAGTGCTCATGGACGACCCCCGCATCGACCGCCTTCTCGAGCGGGGAACGCCGTTCGCCCTGATCGGCCGCACGGCGGACCCGGCGGCACTGCCGTACGTCGACATGGACTTCGATTTGATGATCGATCAGGCGATGGAATATCTCACCGGGCTCGGGCACAGCCGCATCGCCCTGGTCGGTGAGGAGATGAACGACCCGGCCATGGTCGGCTACGGACCGCGCGTTCGCATCGAGGTTGCCTTTCGGGCTGCGATGGACGCGATGGGCGTCGAGCCGGTCGTCATGCACAGTCCGAGGTCGCCCCAGGGCGGTCGCGCGACGGCGAACGAACTGTTGCGCGTTGCCCCTGAAACCACGGCCGTGATCATCATGAACGACGACGCGGCCCCCGGCTTGCTCAGCGGGCTGACCCGTGCCGGACGACGCGTGCCCGACGACATCTCGATCCTGTCGGTTGGCACAACACCCGAGATGGGTGCGATGTCAGACCCGATTCTCAGCACAATGGATGCTCCTGGCACCGAACTCGGCACGCTCGGTGTCGAGGCACTCATCGACCAACTCGAGGGCAGGACCGAGTCGCTGCCCCAGGTGTTGCTGCCCGTTCCGTTGAACGTGGCGGAATCCACCGGTCCGGCTGCGTAGCACCTGTCGTCTCGCCCACCCGTCCCACTCGGCGAGGGAACGCCCGGCGCGTCGGCGATCAGCGCGGGCGGGTGGCCTGTTCCACGAGTTCGAGAATGTGCCGGTACTGGTGGCCGGTCGCCCGACTCATGCCGAGTTCGCACGTGCGATTCACCGACGCGTATTCGGCGAACGAGCGGCTGTTCACCTCCGCGGCCCCGGCTGCGGACGCGGATGCGGTGAGCTCGGGATGCAGAAGGCCACGGTCGCCTGCAAACGCGCAGCATCCCCACTCGACGGGCACAACGGCATCCGGTGAGATCGCGCTTGCGATCGCGGTGAGCTTGCCCGTGATGCCGAGAGCCGTCGACGAACAGGTCGGATGCACCGCGATCGAGGCTATCGGGCTCGTGACCGTGAGGGCAGCGAGCACGCGGTCGTGCACGAATTCGACGGCGTCGACGAAGTTCAGCACGGCGTATTTGGCGGTATTGGCCGCAAGCTTCTGCATCGTCCCGAGGCCTTCTGTGCAACTGGCGGCGTCGCACACCACCGGAAGCCGGCCGCCGTCGGTCGCGTCGAGCAAGGCAGGAAGTACAGCATCCGTCATCTGGTGATAGCCGTCGGTGAAGCCCTTCGACTTCCACGGCGTTCCGC
>DATMTC010000356.1:0-16091 GCA_035565115.1 Microbacteriaceae bacterium
CGCGAACTCGTCAGCCGCTGGCCCGTCGGCCGCTGGCCCGTCGGTCGCTGATCCACCGCGAGTAGTGCATTTCTGCACTACTCGCGGCCGGATGGCGCGGTTTCACACGACTCGCGTGCTCAGGGCCGCAATCTAAACTTCGGAGACGAGCTCAGCGACATGCTCCGCCGCGTCGGTCGCCGTGTTCGACTCTGTCGGACGCGACTTGCCAGGAAGGAAGAGCGCGAGCACGAGCGGCACGGCGGCGAACGCGAAGATCCACCAGAATGTCGCCCCAAATGCACCGACGACCTGTGCGCTGCCCGCTGCCGCCGCGTTTGACAGATAACTCTGCAAGAGCACAGCGATCACCGTAACGCCGAACGGTGCGCCCACTCGCTGCACCACGCTGAAGGCCGCGCTCGCCCGTGGTACCTCGGCCTTCGCAAGGCTCGCGAACGCAACAGTCATGATCGGCAGCATCGTCGCGCCGAGACCGAAGCCTTGCACGAACTGAGCCACAAGCAGAAGGACGTCAGAGCCTGACGATCCCGCGAACGTGAATGGCACAAGTCCGAGCATCGTCAGCAGGATGCCGCCGACCACGATGAACCTGGTGCCGATTCGTTTGCTGAGGCGACCGTTTAGCAGAGCGAATGCAATGGTGCCGATTCCCTGCGGGATCAAAAGCAGGCCGGTCGTGAACGCCGAGTTGCCCCGCGCTGCCTGGTAGAACAGCGGCAGCAGGAACATCACGGCAAAGCTGGAGAATCCGCCAACGAACACGATCACACTCGACAGCCCGAAGCTCCGCCTGCGGAACAGCCGCACGTCGATCAATGGAACGCGCCGGGTGCGAAGGGCATACACCGTGAAGATTCCGATGAGTATGACGCCGATGGCCATCGGCAGCCACGCCGTGATCGCCGCGAAGCCGTTGCGACCGCCGGCCTCGCTGATGCCGTACGCCAGTGCGATGAGCCCTGGCGTCATCAGCAGGAATCCGGCGATATCGAGAGAGTGTCGCCGATCGCGTGCTGCTTTGGGCAAGAAGAGTGCGCCGAGAACAAGCGCCGCGATGCAGATCGGCACGTTGACGAAGAACAGCCAGTTCCATCCGACTGAATCGATGAGTGCGCCACCGATCACCGGGCCGAAGATCGGGGCAAGTTGCGCTGGGATCATGATCGCGACCATGGCTCGACCGATCCTGGATGGGCCGGCGGCCTGCGTGAGCATCGACATCGTCACGGGAAGGACCATGCCGCCGCCGATGCCCTGCAGCACCCGGAATGTGATCAGGCTCGGCAGATCCCAGGCGAATCCGCACAGAACCGAGCCGACAAGGAACGCGGCGACCGCGAATATCCAGACACTGCGCGATCCGAATCGTTCGGATGCCCAACCGGTCAGGGGGATGACGCCGGCAAGGCCGAGGAGATAGCCGCTTGCGACCCACTGGGTGTCTGCGACGGATGCATGGAAGACGGTATGCAGATGGTCGAGCGCCACATTGACGATTGTCGTGTCGAGGATCGTCGTGATTGCACCGAGCAAGAGCACGACGCTGATGAGCGTGAGCCGGCGGTCGCTGACAGCGCCGGGGACCGATGTGTCTGAAGTCATGGGGTTACACTACACCGTATAGTGTAGTTAGGTAAACCGCAGAGTAAGATTTTGGGGGAGCGTGCAGGATGCGCGAGGCCGCGACAGGCGCGAGGGGGAACTCACAAGATGGCTGCATCGACGAACAAGGTTCTGCGCGAGGGGTCAACGCAGAAGCGCGCGGCAATACTCGAGGCGGGTCGCGAGTTGTTCCTGACCGACGGATTCGATCGAACGAGTGTCGATGCCATTGCGGCCCGCGCCGGCGTCTCGAAGCGCACCGTGTACGACTACTTCGGGGATAAAAAGGCCGTCTTGCTGGCTGTGGTGAGTGAGGCCTGGGGAGCGCTGTCGGCGGAAATCGAGAAGGCGGTTGGTGCGCACCTCAATGACGTCACCGACGCGGAATCGGCGTTGATTGCATTCTCGCGCGACGTGGCGAATTCCGCTCTCGGCTCCGCCGATTACGTCGCGCTCACTCGATTGGTTTCGGTCGAAGCCGGACACATACCAGAGCTTCTCGACTCAGTCGAAGCGGCCGAACCGGAGGATCTTCTTGCCGAACGATTCGAAGAACTGGACCGTCTCGGGCTGCTCAATTCTCCGGATGCCCGCCTTGCGGCCGATCATTTCGTTGCACTGACGTTTTCGACTGCATACGACAACTCCCGTCTCGGCAAACGGCACGATGGCGCCTATGCCGAGCGCATGATCACCGAGGGCGTGCGCGCATTCCTGCGCGCGTATGGGCCGTGAACATCCCGCCATCTCGCCGCGGTTAGTGCATTTCTGCACTACTCGCGGCGAGATGACGCGGTTTTACACGACTCGCGTGCGTGACGACAGGCGCGTGCGCGACGACTAGTGCGTCGAGGGCACCGTAGCGATCTCGGTGCGGTCGCCAGACCACAGCGTGTGGAAGACGCCGTCCTTGTCGACGCGCTTGTACGTGTGTGCACCGAAGAAGTCGCGCTGACCCTGCACAAGAGCGGCAGGCAGGCGCTTCTGCGCGAGCGAGTCGTAGTAGCTGAGCGCCGAGCTGAACCCCGGCACCGGGATGCCGGACAGCGCGGCGGTCGAGACGACACGGCGCCAGGCTGCCTCACCCTCGGCAACTGCTGCAGCAAAGTACGGCGCCTCGAGCAAGGTCGCGATCTCGGCGTTCTCGTCGTACGCGTCGACGATGCGGTTCAGGAACTGCGCGCGAATGATGCATCCGCCGCGCCAGATCTTGGCGATGTTGCCCTTGTTGATGCTCCAACCGTATTTCTCCGCGCCCGCGATGATCGCGTCGAAGCCCTGAGCGTATGCGACCACCTTCGACGCATACAGCGCCTTCGACACGTCGTCGGCGAACGACTCGCCAACGGCTTGAACCTCCGGGCGGCTCTTCACGACCGACTGCACCGCCTTGCGCTGAGCCGGCTTGCTCGACACCGCGCGTGCGAACACGGCCTCGGCGATGCCGCCGACCGGAACGCCGAGGTCGAGCGCGTTCTGCACCGTCCACACCCCGGTGCCCTTTGACCCTGCCTCGTCGAGCACGATGTCAACGAACGGCTTGCCCGTCTCAGCATCGACCTGGGCAAGCACCTCAGCGGTGATCTCGATCAGGTACGACTCAAGGTAACCCTTGTTCCACTCGGTGAAAACGTCGCCGATCTGTTTGGGTTCAAGCCCCGCGACACCGCGCAGCAGGTCGTATGCTTCGGCGATCAACTGCATGTCGGCGTATTCGATGCCGTTGTGGATCATCTTGACGAAGTGACCGGCGCCATCCGTTCCGACGTGCGTCACACACGGCTCGCCCTCGGCTACCGCTGCGATCGAGGCCAGGATCGGGCCGAGCGTCTTGTATGACTCGACGGAACCGCCCGGCATGATCGACGGACCTTTCAGCGCTCCCTCTTCACCACCGGAGATGCCGGCGCCGACAAAGTGGATGCCCGTCTCGCTGATGCGCTTCTCGCGCGCGATGGTGTCGTGGAAGTTCGCGTTTCCGCCATCGACGATGATGTCGCCGGGCTCGAAGCGCTCTGCAAGCTCGTCGATGACGGCATCCGTGCCTGCTCCGGCCTGCACCATGATGATGGCCGTGCGCGGCTTGGCAAGCGATGCGACGAACTCGTCGATTGTCTCCGAGCCGACGAAGCCGGCCTCAGGATGCTCCGCCAGGAGCTTCTCGGTGCGCGCGTACGTGCGGTTGAACACCGCGACGGTGTTGCCTTCGCGGCTGGCCAGGTTGCGAGCCAGGTTGGAACCCATGACCGCGAGGCCGACGACGCCGATGTTTGCTGATTGTTCTGACACGAATGCGCTCCTTGGAGAACGGGAAGGATGAGTTAGCGAGACGAAACGAAAAATGCGCGGGCCGCTAGGCCCTCGATTACAGCCTAGAGTGCTGCGCTTTCGTCGGATGCCCCAGAGAGCGCCGCAATGTATGCGTGCGCTACCGAGAGATCGAGTTCCCCGAGGCCCTTGTCAACGAGGTCTGAGTACACGTCCTGCAGCAGTGTGAGCTGCGGGGTCGTCGTGCCCGTGGCTTCGGCGGCCGCGCGAGCGAAACCCAGATCTTTCACCATGAACCTTGCGACGCCAGACACCGAATAGTCCTTCTCGATCAAGCGCTGTTTGCGCGCCTCGAGCAGGTTGCTTCCAGCGTAGCCTCCTGCGAGCACGTCGAGCAGCGCCGCGACGTCCAGGCCGCTTCGCTCGGCGATCACCGCTGCCTCGCTCAACGCGAGCATGGTCGAGGCGACGATCATCTGATTGCATGCCTTGGCGATCTGGCCAGAGCCGAGCGGGCCGAGCAGCACGGGCTTTCCCAGCACGGACAGCGTCGGTTCGATCGCGGCAAAGTCCTCTGCCGTTCCGCCGACCATGATCGAGAGGTTTGCGGCCGCGGCCCCGTCTGCGCCACCGCTGACCGGCGCGTCGACCACACGAAGCAGACCGTTCGTCGCGCTCGCGACCTCGGCGGCAAGCTCACGCACTCCGGTGGGCGACGAGGTCGAACCGACCACGAGAATACTGGGCTCGCTGACGCCCGCGATGATGCCGTTTTCGCCGTGCAGGATGTCACGCAGCTGCGGCAGGTCGGGCAGCATCGACAGGATGATTGTCGACGATTCGGCGAGAGCACGCGGCGTTGCTGATGAGACCGCTCCCGCCGCTATGACCCGCTCGAGTCTGGCCGGTGTGCGGCCGTATACGTGAACCGTCGCGCCGGACGCCAGCAGGTTGAGCGTCATCGGGCCGCCCATGTTGCCGACCCCGAAGACTCCGACGGATGCTGCGGATCGTTGGCTTTCCTCGGTTCGGCGTTGACCGGGCTCGCGCTCACTCGACATGCCGGACAGTATAGCGAACGGCGTTCACTGGGGTGAATGCGGGCGATACACTGGGCGTCATGACGCCGGGAACGACAAAAACGGATACGACCGAGCGGTTGCGAGTGGTGGTGGCCACGCCACTGAGCGAACAGCTGTGCGAGCTCATCGAACGGGCAGAGCCGCGCATCGAGTTGGTGCGCGATCAAACGCTGCTGCCGCCGATGCGCCATGCTGCCGATTTCTCCGGAGACCCGTCGTTCACAAGAACGCTGCAGCAGCAGAGACGATTCGATGAATTGATCGATGGAGCCGATGTGCTCTATGGCATTCCGGATGTCGATCCGAACGCGCTGCGCCGAGCGGTGCAGGCGAACCCGCGACTGCGCTGGGTGCAGGTGATGGCAGCAGGTGGCGGCGGCCAGGTCAAGGCTGCCGGTCTCAGCCAGGAAGAGCTGCACCGTGTTGCGTTCACGACCTCGGCCGGCGTTCATGGCGGCCCGTTGGCTGAGTTCGCCATGTTCGGGGTGCTTGCCGGGGCGAAAATGCTTCCTCGGTTGCTTGCGCAGCAGCGCGCCCACGAGTGGAGCGGAAGATTCGAAATGAAGCAGGTCAGCGAGCAGACGGTGCTGGTGCTCGGCCTCGGCGGCATCGGCACAGAGGTTGCACGACAGCTCTCTGCGCTCGGGGCGCACGTGATCGGGATGTCGCGGCACGAGCATCCGGTCGACCATGTCGATGAACTCGTGCATCCTGACGCGCTGCTGGATGCTGCCGGTCGCGTCGATTCCGTCGTCGTCGCGTTGCCTGGCACGGCCGCCACCGAGAAGATGCTGGCTGAACCGTTCTTCGCGACGATCCGTCGCGGCGCGACAATTGTGAACGTCGGTCGGGGCACCGTGATCGACGAGGCGGCCCTGGTCGGTGCACTGCGTGACGGCAGGGTCGGGTTCGCGGCGCTCGACGTCGTCGCATCCGAGCCGCTTGCCGCAGATAGTCCGCTGTGGGACATGCCGACGGTCGTGATCAGCCCGCACACTGCGGCGCTCAATTCGGCTGAGGATCGAAAGATCGCAGAACTGTTCGTAGACAACGCGACACGGTTCCTAGACGGGCGCGAGCTGCGCAACCGAGTCGATACCGTCGACTTCTATTGACGCGAATGACAAGGGGATAGACATGGCGGTCGAGACATCAGCGGATCGCGCACTACCAGACCGGGCACCGGCGGTTGCGCGAGCCGTGCGCATCCTCGATGTGCTCGGAGACGCGCAGGGCGACTCTGTTTCGCTGAGCGACTTGGCGCGGGCGCTCGGCGCGGCCAAGTCATCCACCCTGAATGTGTGCGCTGCCTTGGAGGACGGCGGCCTGATTCGCCGCACGGATGTTGGCTATGTCTTGGGTCGCAAGGTGGTCGAACTCGGCGGAGCATACCTGCGCTCGTTCGATCCAGTGCTGGAGTTCTATAACGCCTGCGCAGAGTCGGATGTTCTGCGCACGGAACGTTGCCAGCTCGCGGTGCTTGATGGTGTGCACGTGCTCTACCTGGCTACCCACGCCGGTCGCGCGCCGTTCCGGTTATCCGCGGGCATCGGGTCGCGCTATCCTGCCTCGATCACAGCCGTCGGAACCGCCCTGCTCGCCGAGCTGTCACCCGAGGACGTGGCGCGCCGATTCGCCGATGAACGCACCCGACCGTCGTTCACGACCCACTCCACGGTGGATCTCGACGAGCTGCAGGCCAAACTCCAGCAGATTCGAGATCGCGGATACAGCATCGACCACGAGGAGGTGTACACCGGCCTCGCCGGTGCAGCCGTTGTCGTTCCTCCCCAGTCGAGCGGTGAGGTTCCCATTGCGCTCGGCGCCTCCCTCGACGAAACGCGTGCAGACGAACACAACATCCGAATGGTCGTGGACGAACTCAAGCTCGTTGCCCGTCGCATGTCCAACCCGATGAACCTCGCCCCGCAGCCGGTCGAGACCGAAATCTCCACCCCCTGAATCCGATTCAGTGCGTTCAGCATGTTGAACTCCGTTCAGCATGGTGTTATCTTCGTGAACGTGTCGGCAAACTTTGCCGACCTGGATCAACCTCGGTCAACGGTGACGACACGTGTCACTGGCGATCGTCGGTCACGTTGGAAGAGGGACAGCATGAGCAGCACATCGCCAGGCCGCGGGAATCCACGCGGATCGTCTGATCCGGAATACGCGGCGAATCTGCGCCGAGCCACATTGGCATCCAGCGTTGGCAGCGCACTCGAGTATTACGACTTCGCCTTGTATGGGCTGGCTTCGGCACTGATCTTCGGCAAACTGTTCTTCCCGGCGCTCGGGCCGGGTGCAGGCATCGCTGCCGGATTCGCGACATACGCCGTTGGGTTTTTTGCCCGACCGTTCGGTGGCCTGTTCTTCGGAGCGATGGGCGACAAACTCGGTCGCAAGACGGTTCTGATCATCACGATCGCGCTGATGGGCGGGTCGACCACGCTGATCGGCGTGCTGCCGACCGGCGAGGCAATCGGCTTCTGGGCACCGGTCCTGCTTGTGATCCTCCGCGTGCTCCAGGGTTTCGGCGCAGGGGCCGAACAGGCAGGTGCGACGACGCTCATGGCGGAGTATTCGCCGGTTCGCAGGCGCGGCTACTTCTCCGCGTTGCCGTTCGTCGGCATCATGCTCGGCACGATCATCGCCTCAGTGGTGTTCTTCCTTCTGGGGCTTGTCGATGCCAAGATCGTGCACGACTGGCTCTGGCGCATCCCATTCTTAGCGTCAATCGTGTTGATCGGGCTCGCGCTGTTTATCCGGCTGCGCCTGCGCGAATCTCCGACATTCATTACGCTCGAAAAGCAGGAGCAGATCGCAAAGACACCGCTGCGCGACGCGTTCCGGCTGTCTGGCCGCACCATTCTGCGCGGAATCGGGCTGCGCATGGCCGAGAACGGCGGCTCAGCGATTTGGCAGACGCTGGCCGTCAGTTTCATCACGCATGTCGTTCATGTCGAGCCGTGGGTTGGACCGCTCGCCATCGCGCTCGGGGCAGGTCTCGGCCTCGTCGTGATCCCGTTGGCCGGCGCACTGAGCGATCGCTTCGGCCGGATGCGCATCTACCGCATCGGCTCGATCATCCAGCTCGTGCTCGCGATCCCTGCGTGGTGGCTGTTGTCTCAGGGCAATCCAGCGCTTGTGATCCCGGTGCTCGCCATCAGCTACTGCTTCGGCGTGAACGTGATGCTCGGTGCGCAGTGCGCCGCGCTGCCTGAACTGTTCGGCAACCAACGGCGCTACATCGGCGTTGCGGTTTCCCGCGAATTCAGCGCCGTCATCGCCGGTGGAATCGCACCGTTCATTGGAGCGCTTCTGCTCGGCATCTTCAGCAGCTCATGGTTGCCGCTCGCCATCTACGTCATCGTGCTGTCTGCCATCACGCTCTGGGCCACTCTGGTCACGCCCGAGACGCGCGCTCGCGATCTCAACCTGCTGCAGGATGCGATCGACGACAGTCACACCGACGTGTCGAGTCGGCCGACTCCGATGGTCTCGCGCCGACAGCATCAGCTGAACGGGAGCGCAGGTAATCGCAGCGCAGAAGCGTGAGAGCCTTGACGAAAGAAGGAGCTGCCCGATGAGCGCGGAGTCATTGTTCAGCCTGCATGGCCGGGTCGTGCTTGTCACGGGGTCGAGCCGCGGCATCGGCAATGCGATCGCGCTGGGGCTTGCGGATGCCGGTGCAACGGTCGTGCTCAACGGCCTCGACGCCGAGCGGCTCGAACGCGCTCGTGTTGCAGCATCCGCTCGTGTAGATGACTCACGGCTGTTCGCCCGCGCATTCGACGTGACAGCCCCGGATGCCGCTCGTGACGGCATCCAGTGGATCGAGCAGCATGTCGGGCCGCTCGACGTGCTCGTGAACAACGCAGGCGTTCAGCACCGAGTCCCGATGCTCGAGCTCGATGTCGCGGACTGGGAGCGTGTGTTGAAGACGAATCTGACCAGCGCATTCCTGGTCGGCAGAGAGGCGGCGCGCGTGATGATTCCGCGCGGTCGTGGTTCGATCATCAACATCGCGTCAGTGCAGACCGACCTTGCGCGTCCGACCATCGCGCCATACACAGCGTCGAAGGGCGGCATCCGCAACCTCACCCGGGCGATGACCGCCGAGTGGGCCAAGCATGGACTGAAGATCAACGCGCTCGCGCCCGGTTACATCCACACCGAGATGACCCAGAATCTGGTCGACGACGCCGCGTTCAACGAGTGGATCCTCGGCCGAACGCCTGCGCACAGGTGGGGGACAAGCGCCGACCTGGTCGGGCCAGCAGTGTGGCTGGCCTCCGACGCCTCGGCATATGTCAACGGCCAGGTCATCTTCGTCGACGGCGGCATGACCGTCGTCGTGTGACCGCAATCGCAGGAAGGTTCAGCATCATGACGCACACGCTTCCGTCGTCCTCGCTCGGGGTGGTCGCGCACGGAAAGGGCGACCTGCGCGTCCAGCCGGTCGAGCGCGCGGAGCCATCGCCTGATGAAGCGGTCGTGCGTGTCAGGTACGGCGGAGTCTGCGGCTCCGATCTGCACTATTGGCTGGACGGCGCGGCAGGCGAGTCGATCCTGCGTGAGCCGATGCTGCTCGGTCACGAGGTGGTCGGCACCGTCGTGCAGTCCGCCGCGGATGGCACGGGGCCGGCGGCGGGCATCCCGGTTGCTGTGCATCCGGCCACACCGGGCGCAGGCGACGGTTCGCGGTATCCGGCCGATCGTCCCAATCTTTCCCCTGGCTCAACGTATCTGGGCAGCGCCGCGCAGTTTCCGCACACCCAGGGTGCGTTCGTCGAGTACGTGAACCTGCGGAGCCGGATGCTCAGACCGTTGCCTGACGGACTGAGCTTGCGCGCGGCCGCGTTGACGGAGCCTGCGGGTGTCGCCTGGCACGCCGTCGGCCGGGCCGGCGATGTCGCGGGCAAACGCATCCTTGTCATTGGCTCAGGCCCGGTCGGCGCGCTGATCGTCGCCATCCTCAAGCGGGCGGGCGCTGCCGAGATCACGGCGGTCGACATGTACGACCGACCGCTCGAGATCGCACGCAGGGTTGGCGCTACATCGACGGTGAATGCCACGGACTCGGATGCGATAGCCGCCATCGGCGCCGACGTCGTGTTCGAGTCATCCGGCAGTTACCGCGGACTTGAATCAGCGGTGCGCGGTGCTCGGCGTGGCGGCAGAGTCGTGATGGTCGGCCTGCTGCCATCAGGCGAGCAGCCTGTTCTCATCTCGCTGGCAATCACGCGCGAGCTCGAGTTGCTCGGCTCATACCGATTCAACGACGAGATCGACGAGGTGATCGCTGCGCTCGCAGACGGGTCACTCGACGTCGAGCCCATCATCACGCACGAGTTCTCGGTGACAGACGCTCTCGACGCGTTCGCGATGGCCAGGGACTCGGCACAATCCGGCAAAGTGTTGCTGCGCTTCGGCTGAAAAAGCGTATGATCGACGAGTTGGCAACCGCTTGCCAACCGCTTGAGCCGAAATCGCGTCGGCCGAGCGAGGTCGAGTCGGCAATGCGACGCGCGTGGGAGGAACCAATGGCGAAGATCGGCGTGCAGGCGATGATGCTGAAGCGGAACTTCGCAGAAGACGGGCCGTTCGAAACGCTCAGGGCGGTCAGCGACATTGGCTATCACGCCGTCGAGGTCTCGCAGATTCCGATGACAGGTACGAACGTCGCCGAACTCGATCGAGCACGAACCGAACTCGGCATGGACATCGCGTCACTCTCGGCGGTGCTGACCGCCGAGCCAGGAGCATCCAACGACTCGCTCACCGAGGATTTCGAGAAAATCGTGAGCGATGCCAAGACCCTTGACACGTCCATGATTCGGATTGGCATGCTGCCGGTCGCGGCGATGGCTTCATTGCGCGACGTGCTCGAATTCTGCGATCGCGCGAACGAACTGGCCGCGCGACTGCACGAGCACGGGATCGAGCTGTACTACCACAACCATCACATCGAGTTCGCGAAATACGACGGACGCCTGCTGTTGGACATCATCGCCGATCGGGCGCCGCTTGTCGGGCTGGAGATCGACGTGCACTGGGTGCAACGCGGCGGCATGGACCCGGTGACAGTGCTGAAGCGCTACGGAGAACGCGTGGCGATGGTGCATTTGAAGGACTATCGCATCGGCCAGATTCCGCAGTCGGCGTTCGACGCGCTGGCCGGCGGCGACCGCGCCCAGTTTCAGGCAGCGTTCGCTGGAGTCGTCCAGTTCGCCGAAGTCGGTGAGGGCAACCTCGACTTCTCGTCGATCATTCCGGCAAGTCTCCAGATCGGCGCCAGATATCTGCTCGTCGAACAGGACGATCAATACGGCCGCACCCCGCTGGAATGCTTGCAGACTTCGTACGACAACCTCGTGAAGCTCGGCTATCGCGATCTCTTCTCAACCGCCTTGCCAACCAGATAACACTCGAAGGACCCATACCGTGACAATGAGCGAACAGAGCACGTCAGCCAATCGCAGCGCGTGGACGCTGTCTGGATTCGGTGACGAAATCGATGCAGACCCGCGAATGCAAATCGCAGTGCTGAAGGCGCTTGGATCTACACACATCGAGGTGCGCAGCGCCTGGGAGGTCAACGTCGTCGACCTCGACGACGAGCAATTACGCGAGTTGAGCGGCATTCTCGTCGACGCGCAGATGGCAGTGTCTGCAATCGGATCTCCGATCGGCAAGGTCGACGTCTCGCTCGATGCCGACCTCGAGATCGCGCGGCTGCGAAAGATCATCAGGGTGGCGCGCGCGCTCGAAACCCCGAACATCCGCATCTTCTCGTTCTACCGACAGGGTGATGCCACCGCACTCAGCGTGCGTGACGACGTGTTGACCAGAATGCGGTTGCTGGCCACCGAGGCAGAAAAGGCGGGAGTGACCCTGCTGCACGAAAACGAGAAGGGGATCTACGGAGACACCCCGGAGCGCGTGCTCGACATCATCGAGAGCGTCGGATCCTCTGCACTTCGCGTCGCCTGGGACAGTGCGAACTTCGTTCAGGTCGGAGTGAGGCCGTTCACCGATGGTTACGCCATGCTGCGTCCGCACCTGGAATACCTGCAGGTGAAAGACGCGCTGATGGCAACGGGAGAGGTTGTGCCGTGCGGCGAAGGCGACGGTGAGTTGCGCGAGACGCTCACCGCACTGCGAGACGACGGATACGTCGGTTTCGCATCCCTTGAGCCGCACCTGAACGACGCATACGCGCTCGGCGGATTCTCCGGTCCTGGAGCGTTCGGCATCGCCGCACGAGCGTTCCGCCGGATGCTCGATGACCTCGGCATCGAGACGGTGTGAGTCCTTCAATGTCAGACAAGGTTTCAGGCAAGGCTTCAGGCAAGGTTTCAGGCAAGGTTCGCCTCGGCATCATCGGCTTCGGAACGCAGGGAGCGACCTACGCCAAGTTCGTGAACGACGGGCTCGTTCCTGGCATGGTGCTTGGCGGTATCGCAGACACGGATGCTGCCAAGGCCGGGATTGCCGCCCAGCAGCATCCGACAGTGCCGTTCTTCGCCGACCACATCTCGCTGCTGGAGTCAGACGCTGTCGACGCCGTCGTGACGACAGTGCCGCACTATCTGCATCCGCAACTGGGGATCGACGCGCTCAGCCGCGACATTCACGTGCTGGTCGAGAAGCCGGCGGGCGTGTACACGAAGCAGGTCGAAGAGCTGAACGCGTTTGCAGCGACCAAACCGGGCCTCACCTTCGCCATCATGTTCAATCAGCGAAACAATCCGCTGTACAGGCGGCTCAAACAGATCGTCGACGCGGGCGAGATCGGCGCGATCAGGCGTTCGAATTGGATCATCACCACCTGGTGGCGTCCTCAGGGTTACTACGATCAGAGCGCGTGGCGAGCCACCTGGGGTGGCGAAGGCGGTGGAGTGCTCGTCAATCAGGCACCGCATCAGCTGGATCTGTGGCAATGGATCTGCGGGGTGCCGAGGTCGGTGTACGCCAAGGTCGCATACGGATTCCGCCGTGACATTGCCGTCGAAGACGAGGTGACCGTCGTCGCCGATTACGGCGACGGTGTTTCTGGCGTTTTCGTGACAGCGACACACGACCTGACAGGCACCGACCGCTTCGAGATCCTCGGCGACCAGGGCAAGATCGTGGTCGATGGCAGCAAGACAGCCACTGTCACGCGGCTGAAACGGCCCGAGCGCGAACTCAGCGAATCGATGAGCCTGGCCGACGTCGGCCGAATCTTCGCAGGCGAGTTGGACAGTGAAGCGTACTTCACCACCGAGACGATCGAATTCGACTCGGCATGGGGCGGCCAGCACATCGGAGTCCTCGAGAACTTCGCCGCGAACATTTTGAACGGAACACCGCTTATCGCCCCGGGGTCAGACGGAATCGTCGGGGTGCGGCTTGCCAACGCAATCCATTTGTCGAGCTGGCTCGGCACGGAGGTTCCGTTGGATTTCGATGAGGATCGTTATCTCGAGCTACTCAACGAGCGCATCAGGGCCGAGGGACAATTCCCGGAACGGAATCTCGAGCGCTGATGCCCAAGCACCGGCCGAAGCAGTCGCCGACGATCTACGACATCGCCGAGCTCGCCGGAGTGAACCCGTCGACGGTGTCGCGCGCGCTGAGCAGACCGGGTCGAATCAGTCCGAAGACCGAAAAGCTGATCCAGGATGCTGCGCGCACGCTGAACTACCGGGTGAATCCGATGGCCAGGGCGCTTCCGACCGGTCGCACGAACACGCTCGGATTGATCCTTGCCGACATCACGAACCCGGTATTTTTCTCGCTCGTGCGTGGTGCAGAGCACTCGGCCGCGCAAGCCGGATACACCCTGGTGCTGGCCGAGTCGCAGGAATCGGGGGAACGGGAGGCCGAGGTATCAGACCGCGTCGTACCGTCGGTTGACGGCATGATCCTGGTGGCGACCAGGCAGAGCGACGAGCAGCTTCGCGAGCTGTCGGAGCGCAAGCCGCTTGTCGTGATCAATCGCGATGTCGTTGGGGTGGAAACGGTGGTGCCAGAGCTCGAGCCGGGAATCGATCAGGCGCTCGCGCACCTCGCCATGCACGAACATCGAGCCCTCGCGTATGTGGCGGGCCCGTCCGACTCGTGGATGAGCTCGGCGCGGTGGTCGATTCTGCATGAGCGGGCGCTCGCGCTCGGCATGACCATCGCGCACTTCGGGCCGAACGCTCCGACCCTCGACGGCGGCAGCGACGTATATGCGCGCGTGGCAGCATCCGGCGCATCAGCAGTGCTTGCATACAACGACCTGCTTGCCATCGGGCTGCTGCGGGCCGCTGCCGCACATGACGTGTCGGTTCCCGCCGAACTGAGCGTCGTCGGCTTCGATGACATCTTCGGAGCCGACTTCACGACGCCGCCGCTGACGACCATTCGCAGCCCGCTCGCCACCATGGGCGAGTTCGCTGTCGGTCGTGTGCTTGACCTCCTGGCGCCGGGAGAGGGCGGCACCGCGATGCCGGCGCCCGAGATCGTCACAGAACTCGTGGTGCGTGGTTCGACGGGTCAGGCGGCATAGTGCGCGGCGTTATCGGGCAGGATGGGAGTATGGCTGAAGTGAACTCGGAACATCCGCTCGTTGTCGTGATGGGTGTCTCAGGTGCGGGCAAGAGCACAATCGGTGTGCTCGTTGCCCATGCTCTGAACGTGCGCTTCGTCGACGGCGACTCGTTGCATCCGATCGCGAATGTTGCAAAGATGGCTGCGGGAACGCCGCTCGATGATGACGACAGATGGCCGTGGCTCGCCGTGGTCGGCCGCACGCTCGCGGACGCGGCAGGCGAAGGGCTCGTGGTGGCGTGTTCAGCGCTCAAGCGGGCATATCGTGACGCGATCCGCGCGGAGGTTCCAGAGGTGATCTTCCTGCACCTCGACGGATCGCACGCCGTGCTTTCCAGACGCATGGAGGGCCGCACCGACCACTTCATGCCGACCAGCCTGCTCGACTCGCAGCTGGCAACGCTTGAACGCCTGGAACCGGATGAGCACGGTGTGGTCGTCGACATCGACGCCCCGGTGTCGCAGGTGGTCTCTGCGGCGGCGGATGCCGTGGTCGCACGCGCAGCGCGCACCGTGTAAACTCGACCCTTGGACTTCGGCGAGGGATGCCGCGGCGCCGGTCACCCGGCGAAGGCATCCGTAATCGACGCGGTGGAGTACGGCTTTACAGCTACTTCCTCACGCTGACATGCGTTCGAGTTGAGCAAACAGATCGAATATCTGGGCTGAAAGCCCGTGAAGGAGTGCACCATGAGTGACGACAGCAGCCGCGACGACAGCAACCGTGTCACCGCCGAACCGCGCAACCAATTCGGCAAGGGCGCCGCGCGCAAGATTCGCGCCGTAGGCAAGATTCCCGCCGTGATCTACGGCCACGGCACAGACCCGCAGCACGTGACGCTGCCCGCGCACCAGATCGGACTGATCCTGCGCAAGGCGAACGCGGTGCTCGAGCTCGACATCGCGGGCAAGACGCAGCTCGCACTGGTCAAGGACGTGCAGAAAGACCCGGTTCGCCAGATCATCGAGCACCTCGACCTGATCGTCGTGCGCAAGGGTGAGAAGGTGACCGTTGACGTTCCAGTGCACGTTGAGGGAGAGTCCTTCCCAGGCACGATCGTTGCTCTCGACGCCAACACTCTGTCGCTCGAGGCAGAAGCCACGAACATTCCGGAACGCGTCGTCGTCGACGTCGAGGGTCTCGAGGAGGGCGTGCACATCCTGGCGAAGGACGTGAAGCTGCCAGCCGGATCGACACTGCTCAGCGACCCTGAGCTGCTTGTCATCGCAATCAACGTGCCTGCTGCAGCAGGTGAGTCGGAGGCAGCAGAGGCTGCAGAGGGCGAAGCTGCAGAGGGCGCAGCCGCCGACGGCGAAGCATCCGAACAGTCAGCGGAGTAGCCGCACGCGCTATTCAAGCCTGAATGAAGCGGTTGACGACGGGACTGGCGCTGTGTGCGCTGGTCCCGTCTTCACCTTTCGTGATCTGATGGAGCGATGAGCGACGACGTCTGGTTGGTGGTTGGCCTTGGCAATCCGGGGCTCGAATATGCGAACACCCGCCACAACGTGGGCCGCATGGTGCTCGACGAACTTGCGCGCCGCGCATCCGCT
>DATMTC010000357.1:0-2133 GCA_035565115.1 Microbacteriaceae bacterium
TCCAGCGCCTCGGTACTGTGCTGGGCCTGAGCGATCAGCAGTCCTCCTTGTATACCTGCGAGTAGCGCTTGGGCGAGCGTGCGCGGATCTGCGTCGCTTCGGAGCGTGCCATTGTCGATCATGGCGGCGAGACCGTCGCGGATCACATCTGCCCAAGCGGTGAAGCCGGCGGCCAGAGCATCGCGCGCCCATGGGCGGGTGTCGGACAGTTCGCTGGACAGGCTGCCCAGCGGGCAACCGCCGGCACCGTCCTGCTGCCGGGCCGCGTCGACGACGACGTTGCGCCAGGAGACGAGAGCGTCGAAGCTGTCGAGTCTGGCCAGCAACGGTGTCTCGTGGGAGAGGATCGCCTCGGACTGGTAGCTGATGACCGCCCGGGTCAGGTCGTCCTTGTTCGCGAAGTAGTGGTAGATCTGCGACGAGCTGACGCCGGCGGCGTCGCGGACGGCCGGAGTGCTGGTGCCGGACACGCCGTGGCGGTACATGAGCTCCGCCGCGGCCGAGACGATCCTGTCCCGTGTCGCCCGGCCCTTGTGCGTGCTTGGTGCGTCTTGCTGCTTCGTACGCGGCGCCATCTGGACTGCCCTCCCAAAATGGATTTGACTATCCAATCCTACAATCCGTAGAGTGGATTCATCAATCCAATCTTCGGATGCCGACGAGCAAGGCGTCCGCGTCGCCACCTTCTCAGCTCTACTCACCGGGTACTCCGCGGTTGAGCTGGTTCTATCCGAAAGGGGAACATCATGATCCTGGTCACCGGCGCGACCGGCAAGGTCGGGGCTGAAGCCGTCCGTCTGCTCGCCGCTCAGAACCACCCGACGCGGGCCCTGGTCCGTGACCGGTCCCGCGCTCCTGGCGGTCTCGGCAGCGCGGTCGAGATCGTCGTCGGCGACTTCGACCAACCCGGCACCCTCGACGCGGCAATGCGTGGCATCGAAACCGTCCTGTTGGTCAGCCCGGCCGTGCCGGATCAGGAGATCGCGGTCATCGACAGCGCCGTGCGCAATGGTGTGACCCACATCGCAAAAATCACCAGCAAGGCGTCAGCCGATTCACCGGTCGAACGGCGGCGCGGGCAGGCACAGATCGAAGCTCACCTGCAGGGCGCAGGTGTTGCCTTCACGCTTCTGCGGTCGAACGCCTACATGCAGAACCTGCTCGCGATGGCGCCCATGATCGCTCGCACGAATGGTTTCGTGATGTCGGCCGGCGACGGCCGGATCGGAATGATCGACGCCCGGGACGTCGCTGCTGCCGCTGCCGTTGTCGTCGCGCAGCCCGGTGAGCACGCGGGCAACACCTACTGGCTGACCGGGCCCGACCTAATCAGCTATTCCAACGTCGCCGCGGAACTGTCCGTCGCGCTTGGTCGCTCGATCGACTATCTCCGCACCACTCCGGCCGAGCATCGGGCAGCGATGATCAAGGCGGGCGTCCCCGAGGCGGTCGCGACCTCCAACGCGCAGGCGTTCGGTCTGATCGCCGAGGGCGACGCCGCATGGCTGTCGCAGGACGTGGCGACCATCACCGGCACATCGCCGCGTGACTTGCACACCTTCGTGATGGATCATTTGCCGGCATTTACGTAGGTGTGTGCATCAGCCGGGAGCCAGAACGTGATGCTCAGAACGCGATGCTCAGAACGCGATGCTCAGAACAGGTCTGCGACGAGTTCGCCGAAGATCGCCTCTGCGTCGCACTCGAGCCCGCGCCGCACGAACCAGTCGCACACGTTCACGCAATCGCGGCGCAGCAGTTCCATTCCGCTCGGATTGCTGATCACCTCGACCAGCTGCGGCAGATCGATCACCACGACTTGACCGTGGTGCACGAGCAGGTTGTACGGCGACAGGTCACCGTGCGCGACGCCTGCCAGGGCGAAACCGTGCATGATCTCAACGACCTGCTCGAACCAGGCGGAGAGTTCGGATGCCGCCGGCCTGGTCTGCGCAAGCCGCGGCGCTGCCACCCCGTCGTCACCGATGAACTCCATCAGCACCTCGGTGTCGTTGACCTGCACGGGGTACGGCACCGCGATGCCGTGCTCATACGCGGCGCACAACGCCTCGAACTCCGCGAACGCCCAGCGGCTGGCGGCGACACCGCGCCCATAGCTCGAGCCGCGCGCGA